>JBFHFI010000176.1:0-4780 GCA_041583675.1 Butyrivibrio sp.
AAATAGTGGGCTATTTCTTCATATTATATATATTTTTCATATCCTTGCAAATAACATTGCATATAAAACATCAAATCTTTTTTAATCTCCCTTTGAAATTCAGTATATTGATATTTTTCAATAATTACTGATGCATTTTCAGGAATATCTGTTAATAGTTTAGTCCCTGTTATAATTACAGCTTCAGCTAGAAATAAATTCATAGCTTGTTCTTTTTTCATAATATGTCTTTCTTCTATAATAAGTGCAACATCCAAAAGTCCATAATGCATCTTTTGCTTAATTTCTAAAAGCATATCCACATCTGTATTTTTTTCTAAAATAGAGCTTCTTATGGATTCTAATCGAATATACAAAGGATTATCATCTATTAATTTCTCAAGTTCTAACATAATCACATGCTGTAAGTCTTGATAATTCATTGGATTAAACTCTTGTATTAAATCTTTGATATTACAAAACCTTTTTACATACTCTCTTTCTAATAAATTCAAAAAAAGAGTTTCTTTTGTTTTAAAATACACAAATATCAAACCATTAGAAATTCCAACTTTCTTTGCAATATCTGCCATTTTCATTTTTTCATAATCAGATTCCAAAAACATAATCTCTGCTGTATTCAAAATCATTTCTGATTTATGTTTCTTATCTTCCTGTGAGATTGCACGCTTACCCATTTCTAGTTACCATCTTTCTCTATCATCTACATTATTTTTTTTATAATTTTATCATAAATGCGATCTCCTAACAACGAATGTGTTGTCACTGCAAGCTTCGCTCCATATCCCATTAAATATCTAGTTTTCGGCTTTTTAGTAGTTACGGCTCTTCCAATACATAAAGCTACTTTAGATGGTGGTGTTAGAGAAGAACCACTATACACTTTGCTCATATTATTAGCTGCTGCCGCTGCCTCCTTACTATATGCTCCTTTTCCCGAAGTTTTTCTAAGATGTTCTGCTGCAATCCTTCCCCAATCTGTCTGTATTCCACCTGGCTCAATAATAATTACATCAATCCCAAATTGTTGTACTTCCATTCTAAGAGATGCAGATAAACCTTCTACTGCATATTTTGTTGCATGATACCAGGCTCCAAAAGGCGTCCATACACGTCCTGCCATGGATGAAATATTTACAATTTTTCCATAGTGATGTGCTCTCATAGATGGAAGCACCAATTGTACCATTCTAGCTAATCCAAAAATATTTACTTCAAATTGATTCTTTGCTTCCTGTATATCTACATCTTCTACAGCACCATAAGATCCATACCCTGCATTATTAATTAATACATCAATCCTACCTTGTTTCTCTATAATTGTATTAACCGCATTGACCATAGATTCTTCATTTGTAATATCAAGTTCTAGTACATGAATTCCCCTTGCTTGTAAGTCTTTCATTCTATCTACACGTCTAGCTGCTCCATATACAATAAATCCTCTATTTTGTAAGTCAAATGCTGTTTCTCTTCCTATTCCAGAAGATGCTCCTGTTATTAATGCTACTTTTTTGCTCATTTAATATCTCCTATTCTAATTGACTCTAAGTCATTTATATATTTATAATAATTGAGTTTAAGTCAATTGTCAAGTTTTCATATAAAAAAAGCAATATGTTTTCTCCAGATCAAGTAAAATCCGTGAATACATATTGCCTTTTATCATTATTCTATATTATATTTTTCTGTTTTTAAAATTCGATTTGCATTTTCTACTCTTTCGACTGTTGGGGGATTCACATCTATAAGAGGATATTCCATTCCCATTTGTTCCCATTTATGAATTCCAAATACATGATAAGGAAGTACTTCTACTTTTTTTACATTGTGTAAGGTATCTATAAAATTAGATAATTTTTCAAGAAATTCATCTTGATCACTCATTCCGGGAACCAAAACATGTCTAATCCACACATCCTGGTTGATTTCAGATAAATAATTAGCACAATCAAGAATATTAATATTACTTCTTCCAGTCAAACTTTCATGCGCTTTATTATCAATATGTTTGATATCTAACAACACCAAATCTGTTACATCCATCAATTGATTAAATTTAGAAAAAAATACTTCTTCTCTGGAAAACAAAGATCCGCTGGTATCTAATGCCGTATGAATTCCTAGTTTTTGAGCTTTTTGAAATAATTCCGTTACAAAATCAATCTGCACCAAAGGCTCTCCACCACTTACGGTAATACCACCATCATCTCCCCAATAATTTTTATATTTTACAACTTTTTCAAGCAAATCATCTACTTCATATTCTATTCCTGCTTCCATTGTCCAAGTATCTGGATTGTGACAGAACTGGCAACGCATGGGACATCCTGTTAGAAATATCACAAAACGAATCCCAGGTCCATCTACTGATCCAAAACTTTCTAATGAATGCACAAAACCTTTCATATCTTAAATCCTATCATGGCAAGTTCTCGCAATAACATCAAGCTGTTGCTCTTTTGTTAAATCGATAAACTTAACTGCATATCCCGAAACACGAATTGTAAAGTTTGCATACTCTTCTTTTTCTGGATGTTCCATCGCATCATAGAGAACTTCAGTTCCAAACACATTTACATTTAAATGATGTGCTCCTTGCTCAAAGTATCCATCAAGAACCTGTACAAGATTCTTTTCTCTTTCTGCTAAGTTATGTCCCAAAGCATCTGGATGAATTGTTTGTGTATTTGAAATTCCATCCAAAGCATATTCATATGGAAGTTTCGCTACTGAATTCAAAGAAGCTAATAATCCATTTTTCTCCGCACCATAGCTTGGATTTGCTCCCGGTGCAAATGGTTCTCCTGCTTTTCTTCCATCAGGAAGTGCTCCTGTCGCTTTTCCATATACAACATTGGATGTAATTGTGAGTATAGAAGTCGTTGGTTCTGAATCTCTATATGTATCGTATTTTTTTAATTTATGCATAAATGTTTTTAATAACCATACGGCAATTTCATCTGCTTCTTCATCATCATTACCGTATCTTGGGAATTCTCCAATAGTCTCATAATCAACAACCAATCCTTGTTCATTTCGGATTGTTTTTACTTTTGCATATTTAATGGCACAAAGAGAATCAATAACATGTGAAAATCCTGCTATTCCTGTTGCAAAGGTACGTCTAACATCTGTATCAATTAAGGCCATTTCTGCTGCTTCATAATAATATTTATCATGCATATAATGGATTAAATTCAAAGTATTAACATAAAGTCCAGCCAACCAGTCCATCATAAC
The DNA here is from genome assembly GCA_041583675.1 of Butyrivibrio sp. Classification (GTDB taxonomy): domain Bacteria; phylum Bacillota; class Clostridia; order Lachnospirales; family Lachnospiraceae; genus Eshraghiella. Next base: position 3,244 of record JBFHFI010000176.1, read on the forward strand.
ATCATATTTTTCCATGACCTCATCATAATCCAAATATTCAGATTTAATTGGTGCATAGTTAGGACCAACTTGATCTCCTGATTTCATATCTATTCCACCATTAATGGCGTAATTCAAGCATTTTGCAAGGTTCGCACGTGCTCCAAAGAATTGCATTTCTTTTCCAGTTTCTGTTGCAGATACACAACAACAAATAGAATAATCATCACCCCATACAGGTCTCATTACGTCGTCATTCTCATATTGAATAGAGCTTGTTGTAATAGAGATAAAAGATGAATATTTTCTAAAATTATATGGTAATCTTTTGGAATAAAGAACTGTTAAATTAGGTTCCGGTGATGGTCCCATATTTTCAAGTGTATGCAAGAATCTATAATCTGTCTTGGTAACCATTGATCTTCCGTCCTGTCCCAAACCAGCAACTTCTAAGGTTGCCCATACAGGATCTCCAGAAAATAATTCATTATACGCTTTCACTCTAGCAAATTTAACCATTCTAAATTTCATTACCATATGGTCAATAATTTCCTGTGCTTGTTCTTCTGTCAATGTTCCTTCATCAAGGTCTCTTTTAATATAAATGTCCAAAAATGTAGAAATTCTACCAACACTCATTGCTGCTCCATTTTGAGTTTTAATTGCTGCCAAATATCCAAAATATAGCCATTGTGCAGCTTCTTTTGCATTATTTGCAGGCTTAGAAATATCAAATCCATAAGCATTTGCCATTACCTTTAGCTCTTTTAAAGCTTTGATCTGGTCAGCAACTTCTTCTCTTAAACGAATTACTTCTTCCTTCATATTTCCATTGCCGCAATTATTAAAATCATTTTTTTTCGCTTCAATTAATGCATCTATTCCATATAATGCAATTCTTCTATAATCACCTACAATACGACCTCTTCCATAAGTATCAGGAAGTCCAGTCATAATTTTATTTTTACGAGCTTTTTTCATCTCCGGTGTATATACATCAAAAACTGCCTGATTATGTGTTTTATGATAATCTGTAAATATTTTCTTAAATTCTGGATTTGGTGCATATCCATACATTTCACAAGATTCAACTGCCATATTAATTCCACCAAATGGCATAAATGCTCTTTTTAATGGCTTATCTGTTTGAAGTCCTACCACTGTTTCAAGCTCTTTCATATCTTCACTAATATATCCAGGACCATGGGATGTAAGAGAGGCTACAATATCTGTATCCATATCCAAAACTCCGCTATTAGAACGCTCTTGTTTTTGAAGTTCTTGTAGCTTTCCCCATAACTTATTAGTAGCTTCTGTTGGGTCTGCTAGAAAATCTTCATTTCCTTCAGGGAGCCGGACTACACCCCCATTGATGACGATGGTCTCAGGTCGTTCTGTCTTAACGGATTCGGCCACATCGGCGGGTAAGGCGATGTCACAAATCACGACCGGGTCTATTGAAAGGTGCTCGGGGAAAATCAAAGATTGAGGGCTGTTAGAAGCTGCAACTATGACCGAGCAGGATTGCAATTCATGGAGCGATTCGGTAACCACGACT
>JBFHFI010000177.1:0-4702 GCA_041583675.1 Butyrivibrio sp.
TAAACAAACAGTTGAACGGATGAAGTTGGATTTGTTTGATTGTTATGATGTACTTGTTTTTAAATATTGGGATGTGGACATACAAAAATTCATGCTTCATATGGCATCTTTTGAAACTTTTACAGAATCAATGGCAGGAATGGTGACAGGGAAGAAGCATGTAATAGCTATTATTAATAGAGCTTTATCGGGAGGGAGCTATTTGATTTTTAATCCTCCAGATACATATTCAATTCATCCGACGTTTCGTAACTATCTTGTCCACAAACAGCATACAAATTGCTCTGAAGAATTTATGAATACTACATATCATAACGCTGCACTGTATTATGAATTAGAGGATAATATTGAACAAGCGCTTTATTATTATAATCTTTGTAAGGATACAGATAAATTAGCGGAACTTTTGATTCTTAATTCGAATAAACATCCGGGAAATGGATACTATTATGAAATAGAGGATTATTATAGAGCTTTATCAAAGGAAATTATTTTGGAATCGCCTCAATTAATGTGCGGAATGAGTATGATGTGCTCAATCTGTTGTAAGATAGAGGAAAGTGAGTATTGGTTTCAGGAACTTGAAAAATATTGTAAAAAGCAAAATAAAATAGATCAAAATTATAAAATAGCGCAGGGGAAAATTGCATATTTAAAAATTGCATTGCCTCATAGGGGAAGTGAAAATATCACACAAATTCTTATAAATGTGGTGAAAGCATATCGTTTAGGAAGCTTTCAATTACAAGAGTTTTCAGTGACCAGCAATTTACCGAGTGTGATCAATGGAGGGAAAGATTTTTGCAGGTGGTCATTGCATGACAGAAGGTATTACGAGCAAATGAAAAAACCTGTTGAATTAATTCTTGGTAGATATGGTTATGGAATTGCGGATATTGCATTGGCAGAGAGTTTGTTTGAAAAATCAACATCAGATAATCTAACTGAAATTATGATGTTAGTAAATGCAGGAAAAAATGCAGCTGATTTTCAAGGGACATTAGAAGTGGAATTTGCAGCAGCAGGGATATTAAGTCGTGTTATGCTTATGCAAAATAATTTTTCTTCTGCTTATGGAATATTAAAAAACATACAAGATCGAGCACAAGAAGCAAATATGACAGGAATGATAGCGAATATAAAAGCACTCCAAATAAAGTTTGCACTTATGGAGGGAAAGATTCAAGTAATTGATTTTTGGCTTAAAAACGAAGCTCCAGATGAAAGAAAAGAATTTAAGATTCTTGACCGTTATTGTTATTTAATAAAGGTGCGTTGCTACTTGGCGGTTGAAAAATATACGGATGCGATTACTTTATTAGGAAGGCTTTTGGATTATTTTAAAAAATACGATCGTATTTATGGGCAAATGGAGACTGGAATTTTGATTGCGATTACACAATATTATATGAAACAGGATGGTTGGCAAAAAACATTAAATGAAACCCTTGAAAGTTGTGAGAAATATGGATTTATTCGTTTTATTGCAGAAGAGGGGATTGCAATTTTACCACTTTTACAAAAGGCAACACTCACAGTTACATCTGAATATAGTAGGCATTTGATGGAGGAAACGAAACGCTATGCATTACTATATCCCCTTTATCAAAAACCGCAAAAGGTATTTGAGGAACCCCTTACAGATACAGAAAAAATAGTACTTCGTCTTATATGTAATGGATTATCTAATAATCAAATTTCAGAGCTTATGGATGTTACCGTAAGAACAGTGAAATTTCATACAGGAAATCTATATTCAAAGATGAATGTGAAAAGCCGTTCCCAAGCGATTAAAATGGCAACAGAATTATTTTAATTGCATATTGATTGCTCTTATAAATACAAGAAGGTTAGAATAAGATTACTTTATATTTTTATGATTATTTATCCATAAGGGACAGAATGGAGTATTAGAATGACCTATTTTGATGATAGAAAAAAAGTTCAAGAATATATTGAAATGTGTGAAGGTGTAGACGGGAAAGAACTTATAGATATTTTAAAGAAACACCTAAAGCAGGGTTCTACAGTTTTAGAAATTGGAATGGGACCTGGGAAAGATTTAGATATACTAAAAAAATATTATGAAGTTTATGGTTCTGATTATTCACAAGTGTTTTTAGATATTTATAAAGAAAACAATAAAGACATGGAATTATTCCTTTTGGATGCAATAACAATAGATACTAAAAAACAGTTTGATTGTATATATTCCAATAAGGTGTTACAACATTTAACAGAAAAAGAACTGGAACAATCTATTAAGAGGCAAAAGGAAGTTCTTAATGATACAGGATTGCTTTTTCATACTTTTTGGAGAGGTGATGCAGAAGAGGTATATGATGGATTAAGATTTGTTTATTATGAAAAAGAGGATCTAATAAACTTTTTTCAAAAATCTTTTCAAGTAATTGATATAAATTATTACACAGAGGAATCTGATCGTGATTCAATATATATAATTTTACAAAAGAAATAATTGGATTTTAATAAGGAAGGTATAAAAATGGCAACGACAAAAGATTTTCATGATTATATTCTAGAGTGTTTACAAGGCGTGGGAAAAGTAACCACGAAAAAAATGATGGGTGAGTATCTCCTATATTTTAATCAAAAATTAATAGGCAATATTTGTGATAATTGTTTATTTCTAAAGCCAACAGAATCCGTGCTTTGTTTAATGCCAACAGCAAAAAGATCATATCCATATGAAGGTTCAAAGACATTAATGGTCATAGTAGAAGATGCTGCAGATACAGAGTTAATGTCAAAAGTTATTCATGCAATGTATAAGGAACTTCCAGAGGAGAAAGATATAATGAATAAAAAAACAAAGAATAGAATTAATTGATGAAAGCTATGTAGCAGGAGGTCAAAATGCGTAAAGTAATATTATATATAGCAATGAGTCTTGATGGATATATTGCTGATAAAAATGGTGGGGTAAGTTGGCTTAATGGTCAAGATGTGAACGATCAAGAAATGAATAGTTATTCTGAGTTCATAAGAGGTATTGATACTGTTATTATGGGATGGAAAACATATCATCAAATTACAACTGAGTTATCACCCGATGAATGGGCTTATAAAGGAATGAAAAGTTATGTTATAACACATAATAGATTTCAATCTACAGAAGAAATAGAATGCTATAATGAAGATATGTATTCTTTGTTAAGGACTTTAAAGAATCAAGAGGGTAAAAATATATGGATCTGTGGTGGTGCAAATATAGTGAATCAACTTATTAAAAGTAATTTAATAGATCGATATCATATCACTATTATTCCAACAATTCTTGGCAGCGGAATTCCTCTTTTTGAAGTAAGTAACCCTGAAATTCCATTAAAACTTATCTCTACTAAAAGTTATAATGGAATGACAGATCTGGTATATGAGAAAAAGTTATAATCACAATTAGAGAGCAAAATTTTTATATATAAGGGAGAAATAATGATAAAGTATACAATAAGAAAAAATAACTTGAAAGATTTGGAAAGATGGATATTCTGACAAATTTAAGTTGTGAAAAAAATAGACTGAAAATATATATGATATGCGTTAATAGTTTGATAATCTCAAATGAATAGACTATGCTTGGAAGAAAGTTATTGCGTCGCTATTTAAAAATAGGGACGCAAAGCCGGAATCTAAGGTATATAAAACATATTAGTCTTAAAATTATATATTATGATCGTTCGACTGCATTTAGGATTTATTTATGCAGTTTTTTTGTTGCATTTATATAGATAAATATTCAATTCAATAAAGTGATAAGCGGGCTTTGCTTAAAAGAATAATTAGAGTTTAGACATAAATAGAATCGTTAAATTCTATAATATATAAAGAACTAGGGATGATGAAATCTCATATTACATCATTTTGATTTAATGATTTGAATGTAGGTACTTGTCTCTACATCAATAGAAAGAAGGTAAATATGAAATATCCAATAATGGAGATGTTATTGCTGGTTCTGTTTTTTGCTTTGATTTTTTTTGTATTGTTTAAATTTAAAAAAAATCGAGAAATTAGTATATTTAACACAATGTTATCAGAGGAAGAAATTGAAGTACACGCGAAGAGAGCTGCCCTTACTCATACGGTTGTTACGAAAAAAATATAATTAGTTGGCTATTAAAAAGAGCGAATGAGAATTATGGTTTTATTACGTTTTTATATCAAGGGCTAAATAATGATATTAGGAAAAAAAGAGCAGTGCCTCCGACAGCAGAATGGAGGTTGGATAATTATTATATTATAGAAGAGCAAACCAAAAGACTTAGACGAAATCTGAAAAAAGATTATTATCGTCTACCTAAAATCAACAAAGGCTCCTTCAGAGGTTACACTAGAGTTTTAACGATTACTATAAAATTGTGGCAATTGTAGATGGCCAAATTGACGAAAGTACCCCTTGAAAATATTTAGAAGCTTATTAAAGTCATAGTGTACTTTTGACTCGTGAAATTCGAATTATTCCTATGATGCTTCAAATCGCACTGCTTGAAAATGTTAGAATTATCTGTGAAAATATTAAAGAAACTCAAAAACAGTGGAATCAAGCGGATGTCTTAATGGATAAATTGTGGACAAAAGATGCTAATAACGATAAAAGTGATTGCTAGTAAAGAGCGTAATGCGTAAGCTGTTAGTGCTGTTTTAAAGGGAAATGATATCATGAGTTTTAAATATGTGGTGA
>JBFHFI010000178.1:0-4693 GCA_041583675.1 Butyrivibrio sp.
AAGTGCTAGCAGCGAACAGGTAGCACAATCAACTACAGATGACAAAGCACACGCAACCAAAGATGAATCAACAGACGCAACAACGCATGCAACCCAAACAAATGAGAATGATTCAGCAAATATAGATATTTCAGCAAGCGAAAATTCATTGCTAGACCCAACGAACATGTTTAGTGACAGGGATTTAGAACAACAGGCAGACCTTACGGGTGCAGTGTATATTGACCTCGAAAGTGATACGACAATTGCTTTAAATGAAGAAGGTGTCTATGTGTTCAAGGGAGATGTTACAAATACCACAATTGTTGTTGAAGCTGAGGATGAGATAAATTATTTTATAGAAATGTATGAGGGGATATGCCATGCAATGTATATAGCCTATGACCGAAAGTCGTATTATGTAACAGAGAACTCAGAGCGTTTCTACTGTTTTACCCAATTTCCATCAACATACACATAGGTTCCAGCTCCGCCTTCAGTATATGCTGTTTTGAATTTTTCAGTATTATTGGAGAATATATCAGTTCCTATAGTAGTAACCTTATTTCCAATAGTTACTTTTGTAATGTTGTTATCATAAAAGGCAAGTTGCTCGATTGTATTTACATTGGGAGGAATTGTAATTTCAGTTAAATTGTTGTTTCTGAATGCATACAGGTCAATTCTTTCTAAACTATCGGGCAATACAATACTACTTAATTTATTATTCTGGAATGCTCTAGCATGGATACGATTTAAATTAATTCCTGATTCGAAAATGACTGTAGTAAGATTTTTTCCCTTAAATACGTCCTGATATATTTCTTTTAAATTATTTCCATCTATATTTTTAGAAATTGTAATGTTTTTTTCAGAACCTGTGTAGGAGCCATAAATCCTGCCTAATGTTGACAAGATACTGATTCCATCTGATGTGGTTATGCGATAGGATGTGTTTTCTGATTGTTCATAACTTATGGAGTTGCCTAAAGTGTTGTATTTTTCCGTAAGTTTAGAAGAAAGATGGACTAACGAAATAACAAGAACAATTGCAACTAGCGAAATTATTATTCCATATTCAACGAGGGCCTGACCACTTTCTTTATGCCAAAATTTCTTCATGCATTATCCTCCAAGATAAATTATTAACAAAGAAAACAATAGGCTAGGTGGCTTCCCATTCTTGCCTTTCAGAGTTATTCAATATAATATACAGTGAATTTTATATAATGTCAATATCCTAATTTAAGAAATATGACAACGTCTGCGACATATTTAAAAGGTGTTCAATTTTTATTTTAAACCAACACTTTGAAGTCTAATAATAATTGTAGTAATAAGTTGTCTACCTAGAATTATCTGAATCTTGAGGAATCTTCAAGAGGATGATTTCTTTTGTTATAAATATTTATAATACTATTATGAATATAAATATTTTAAAAAAAACTATAATATGATATAATATAATAAAAAAATTGACAAATAAACATGTTTTATACTATTTATCGACTATTGAAATTCTTGGAGTTCGACTAAATGAAAAGAAAAAGAAATTATATGGGTGTAATAATGCTTTCAATGTCACTCGTTATCATTATGGCACTTGCTAGTATATTTTGGGTGATATGGAATGGGTATTATAGAAAATTGATAGTGGATCCTTTTTATGAAAAAGGTTCTCTTTTATTGACTGTAGTTTATATTATACAGTATCTTTTGTTTTCTAATATTTATGGCGGTTTTAAAATAGGATTGTTGAAAGTAGCGGAGATAACATATTCTCAAATGTTATCTATTATTTTCACTAATTTCATAACTTATATGCAAATAAGTTTGTTGGCGAAAACGCTGATTAATCCTTCCATGATATTTGTTATGTTTCTACTTGATCTTTTGGCAGTAGCTTTATGGTCCATTGCCTGCGATAAATTATATTTTAGTATTTATCCGCCTATTAAGATGTTAATTGTATATGGAGACAGCTCTGTAGTAAATCTAATGTCTAAGATGAGAAACCATGAGAAAAAATATGACATATGTGCAGTCGCAGATATCTCTGAAGGATTAGATGCCGTTTTGAAGGATATTGATAATTATGAAGCAGTAATGTTGTATGAGTTGGAATCGTCAGATAGAAACAGAATAATCAAATACTGCTATAAAAATTCTATAAGGGCTTATTTGACACCTAAAATATCAGACATAATTATAAATGGCTCTGAGAAGTTACATATATTTGATACTCCTCTCTTGATGTATACAAGCAAGGGATTAACTATAGAGCAAAAGTTTATTAAAAGAATAATTGATATTGTGATTGCCTTGATTGCTGTTGTAGTGTTATCTCCATTTATGATAATAACAGCAATTGCAATAAAAATATATGATGGTGGTCCTGTGATTTTCAAGCAGACAAGATTGACTGCGAATAATGATATTTTTCATATGTATAAATTCAGAAGCATGGTAGTAGATGCTGAAAGAAATGGTGAAGCGCGTCTAGCCTGTGAGAATGATGAAAGAGTTACTCCTTTAGGTAAAATTATTAGAAAAATTAGATTTGATGAGATACCCCAGTTTTTCAACATATTGAAGGGGGACATGTCAATAGTAGGACCTCGACCTGAGAGACCTGAAATAGCGGAACAATACATTGAAATAATGCCTGAGTTTGAATTTAGGACAAAGGTAAAAGCAGGGCTAACTGGATATGCGCAGGTTATGGGAAAGTACAATACCACTCCTATTGATAAACTTAAGTTAGACCTAATGTATATAAGCAATTATTCAATTTTCTTGGACTTGAAATTAATTCTAATGACCATAAAGATAGTATTTATTGCTGAAAGCACCGAAGGTGTGGCTGAAGGAGAGATTTTGCCAGAGGTGGCGGTAACTAGGATTGATAAATAGTTGTAGAAATTCTTCTGAAAGGGTGACTTTCAATAATGGCAAGCAAAATAAATGATGAGGCTCTAATCAGTGTAATTATGCCTGTATATAACAGTGAGAAATATGTGGTAGATGCTATAAAATCAGTTTTAAATCAAACATACCATAATATTGAACTGATAGTGATAGATGATTTTTCAACAGATGGTACGGCGAGTATAGTTAAAGAATTGTCACAAATGGACAGTCGTATAAAATTTCATATAAATAATAAGAATCTAGGGGTTTCAGCTGCTAGAAATAAAGGAGTATCATTATCAAGAGGTGATTGGATTGCTTATTTAGATAGTGATGATATGTGGACTGATAATAAACTTGAAAAACAGTATAATTTAATAAATGTAAAAAATGTTGATTTTGTTTTTACAGGATCATCATTTGTTAATGAAAAGGGTAAATCATTGGAATGGACTTTGGGAGTACCTGAAAAAATAACTTTTAAGGAATTATTAAAGCAGAACGTAATCTCGTGCTCTTCTGTTTTGATAAAAAAGCATTATGTTGAAAAATATAAAATGGATAGAGATGATATCCATGAAGATTTTGGCACATGGCTTAGAATTTTAAAAAGTGGTACTTATGATGAAAATAATTCTTGTGGTATGTATGCATATGGAATAAATGAACCATTGTTAATTTATAGGATTTCAAGCAACTCAAAATCGGGCAATAAAATTAAATCAATGATGATGAATTATAAAACATATAGGTATGTTGGATTAAATCCTTTAACTTCTTTGTATTATATGTGTTGGTATGTAGTTAGGGGATTGAGGAAGTATGGGAAATTAAAGAATATTTGGGATTAGATAGATGATTGGAAGGACTGGAGATATACGATGAATAATGAAATAAAAAATATTTCAAAGAAAGTAGCATTAATTACCGGAATAACTGGACAAGATGGTTCATATTTAGCCGAGTATTTGTTAGATAAAAATTATTCTGTCCATGGGTTAGAGAGACGGTCTTCATCTGATCGACATGAAAGGATTGAGCACTTAATAAATCACAAAAATTTTTATTTGCATTATGGCGATTTATCTGATTCCTTAAGTATAGAAAGAATTATTGCTGAAGTTAGACCAGATGAAATATATAATTTAGCAGCACAAAGCCATGTTCAAGTTTCTTTTGAAGTTCCGGAGTACACGGCGGATGTTGATGCTGTTGGAATGCTAAGAATATTAGAAGCTGTTCATCAACTCAATATGGAAAAATCATGCCGAATTTATCAGGCCTCTACATCTGAATTGTTTGGTAAAGTTCAAGAAATTCCGCAGAAGGAAACCACGCCATTTTATCCATATTCACCATATGCGTGCGCTAAACAATATGCATATTGGATAGTTAAAAATTATAGAGAAGCATACGGAATGTTCGCTGCAAATGGGATTTTATTTAACCATGAATCTGAACGAAGAGGAGAAACTTTCGTAACTAGAAAAATAACCTTAGCAGCATCAAAAATTGCCAAAGGAATGCAGGATAAACTTTATCTAGGAAATTTGAATTCTTTGAGAGATTGGGGATATGCAAAAGATTATGTAGAATGTATGTGGTTGATGTTGCAGCACAATGTTCCGGAAGATTTTGTTATAGCTACGGGTGAACAGTATTCAGTAAGGGATTTCTGTAATTTAGCATTTGAATTCGCTGGAATTGATTTGATTTGGGAAGGGACAGGAATTGATGAAAAAGGTATTTATGCAGAAACCGGTAAAGTTCTTATAGAAGTAGATCCTAAATTTTTTCGTCCAAC
>JBFHFI010000179.1:0-4676 GCA_041583675.1 Butyrivibrio sp.
CATTTTGCATATATTTCATTTAAGTTTTCCATGTAGGCTCCTTACAATGGTATAGTCCATTTTATTTTCAAAACTTAATATTTTCGTAACATTCTATATTGTATCATACATCTTTACTAAATAAAAGAACAATTACGCAAAAAAATCTTCTATTAAATGAAACATTTCTCCTTTGATATCTACTATGTCATCAATGGCAATTTGAATCCCATCTTTAAATTCTAAAACCTTATCATATTTATGAATTTTATTTACAATCCCGACTTTTGAAACATAAGCTCCTCCATATTTTTGAGAATCCGTTGAAAAATAGATAACTTCAATTTCTTGATCATCCTCTAATTGTTTTTGAATCAATTTAATTTTAGCATCTAATACTGTTAATGCAGACTCATTTAACGTAATTCTTTTTTCTGTAAGTCTTCCAGTCTCTTGAATTGCCCCTTCATAACCTGCTACTGCAGCAAATGGTGAAAATTGAGCTGCACGATTTTCCCTAGACATAGGTCTATGATGATTGGAAACATGATGTTGTAGATGAATTATATCTTTATATTGTTTTTGTCCCATATTACTATTCCCATCTCCTTTTTATGCCTTATGACCACCTATTTGATTGTTTCTATCTATTGTCATTGCGCCCTTTTTAAAGTTCACACCCTTTAAAATCGCATTTTTACCATATTTATTTTTAATATCAAGAATTGCAAGTTGTACATTTTTCTCAGATTGTAACTCCAACTCTTGCTTTTGTTTTTCTTCTTGCATAGCTTCATAATCTGTAAAAATATCCAATTGTTCATAGGAATCTTGTTGTGTTTTTTGATCTTCTTTTACAACGTGATTTGCCGTAATATTAATTCTTCTAACAAGTAATTTTTCATTAACTATCTTTGCATATAAATTCATAACTGCATCCATAATAATTTTTGTAGAAGATGTTTGCAAATTTAAATTTATTGTTCCATGAGCTTGTTTGGGTATCTTACGTCCATAGTAATCAACCTGTACAGGTCCTTTGTATTTATTCTTTATTTCAGGATTATTTAAATTCTCAATATCATACCCAATTGTTAAAACCATTTGATCAGTTACAAGACCTTTGGACACCAAATCCAATACCAATAAATCCGTCATCTCGTATACAACAATTTTTGCTTTTTTATAATCATAGGCACTTTGTAACACTTGTCCAGCCCCAATACTATTCGTAGCTGGCTTATATGCTTTAATGTCTGAGATTGTACAAGGTTCATATCCCCATGCATGATCAATTAAGAGTTCTGCGTTTACCCCAAACATTTTATAAAGTAATTCTTCATTATAATATTCATTCTGTTTTCCAATAGAACATTTTGCAATATCTCCCATAGTGAAAATGCCTTTATCTTCTAATCTTTTTGCATATCCTCTTCCTACTCTCCAAAAATCTGTTAAAGGCCTATGAGTCCAAAGTATTTGTCTATATGATAGTTCATTTAACTCAGCAATTCGAACTCCATCCACATCTGGAGATATATGTTTTGCAACAATATCCATTGCAACTTTACATAAATACAAATTGGTACCAATCCCTGCTGTTGCTGTTATTCCAACTGTTAAAAGCACATCTTGTATTATTTTCATAGTTAATTCCCTTGCTGTTAAATTAACTCTTCGCAAATAATGTGTTACATCCATAAATACTTCATCTACAGAATAAACATGTATATCTTCTGGCGCAATATATTTCAGATAAATATTATACACAATGGTACTATACTCAATATATAACGCCATTCTAGGTTGTGCGACAATATAATCCAATGCCAGTTCTGGCTTATTCTGTAATTCTTGATCTTGATAAGATGTCCCTGTTAATTGCTTTTTGGGTGTCTTGCTTTTCCTTATTTCATTAATTTCTTTTGTCTTTTGCACTACTTCAAATAATCTAGGTCTACCGGGCACACCTCGTGCTTTTAAAGATGGTGTAACCGCAAGGCAAATTGTTTTTTCCGTTCTGCTAGCGTCTGCTACTACAAGATTTGTTGTTAATGGATCCAACCCACGTTCTACACATTCCACCGAAGCATAAAAAGACTTCAAGTCTATTGCTATATAAATATGTTGTTCTTCTTCCACTCTAATCTCCTCCTTTTATGCTTTTAAAACAAACTCTTTTTTCGAAAAAAGCACCATCTAGCGATGATACTTTTTTTCGTATTTCAATTATCTTATTTTCTTTTCTTTTTTTATTACTGTTGGTTGTGAAAAACTCTGTGGTGCAGTAGCTCCTGCTGAAGGTTTTTCTGCTGACTTTTTAGGTTTCTTTGTTTCTTTTCTAATATTTCGCTCTCCCATTTCCCATACCTCCTTTTGATTTATCCACTAATCTGTATTATACATTATTTTATTTTTTGTGCAATCAAATTCAGCCAGTATTCCCCTTTTCTATCTTTTCTAACATCTTCTGAAACACTACAGTTCAAACATTTGAACTCTTGATTTATTTGAAATAACTTTTGAATATCTGTTTCATTATAATCATTAAATAATCTTTGATTTACAACTCTTTCACGGTCTCCATATTTAAAAGAAGCATATAAATATCCCTTGGACTTTAGCGCCTTTGCAAGCAATACTAAAATATGAGGTAATTCTTGCTTCGTCACATGCAGTAATGATGCACTTGCCCAAATCCCATGAAATTCATCTTCATAAGTAAGTTCTTGGAAAGTCTGGCAGATTACATCTTGTCCTATATATTTTGATGCCTGCCTACAAATCTCCAAAGAACCATCTATTGCCACCACTTGATATCCCTGTTTCAAAAAATACTTACTATCTCGACCACTACCACAACCAAGATCTAATATTTTCTCTCCTGGTGCAAGATAATCCAATAACCAATGATAACAGTTATTCATATTACTTTTTATAGTTTCACTAATAAAATTTTCTGCATTATTATTATAATATTCTAATGTTTTATTTCTATTATCCTGTTCCATTTTTTATGTTCCAATCTTATATCTATGGTTTTATATACAAGCACTAAAGTTAAGACCTATGATTTATATAATGATTCTATTATGGTTGCATTACACCAGAAAATACCAACCAAGCTAAGATTGTCTTCGCCACTAAGCTCAAAATAATATATACGCGTTCTCCATAAATATAATTTTTCCATTTTCCAACTTTCATATACTGAAGAATCATATTAATTGGAAACAAATTAAAGAACACAAAATAAGATCCTACAACCGCATAAACAAACCAAGGAACTTGAGATGGATCACTATTTCCAAAAGCATATAACAATATTACAATCCATGGTGCAATTCCAGATACACTACCATAAACAAAAGGACTCCATAAGGTTTTGCTTGTGTATTGGTTGATCTTTTCCATTAATAATCCAAATAAATTCATAGATGCATTTAAAGCAAATATTAAAATAAGTGCACCGATATCATAAATTCCAAATAATAAAGCAATTAATACTATCATAATAGAAGAACTAATCGCATATTCATACCATCTAAAAGGGTTAATTCCTTTTTCTAATCCTTCATTATATATTTTATTTGTTTTCGGTAAAACAATAATCAAATGTGCCGTAGCTGATAAGAAAAAGAACACCGCAACCATAATGGCAAAAGGAAAATCAAAAAGCTTATTGGTAACACTAACAAGACGCATCTGTGTTTGGTCAAAGGTTAAATAATTAGAATATACTGTTGGTGTAAAAGCTTTTACTTTATCAACTGTTAATGCCACATATAACATAAAGACACCTTGGAGAAAATGTAATCCTCCCATAATTCCATTAAAACGACGAAGTGATGAATATTGAATTGTTTTCATAATATCCTCCTATATCTTTACATGAAATAATCTAATAATTGAATATGAAGCAATCGCTGTCATGGCGGTCACTGCACTTCCCCATATTAGATCTACAATAGTAATCAAAATTGGCCAATCTTTAATTGTTGCAAGATTGGTTAAATCATAAGTTGCGTAAGTTACAAATCCAAATAACATACCTCCAAAGACTGCGATCTTCCAATCTCCTTTTTCTAAAGCTGGATATAACACAAAGACCATCACTCCAACAATAAAAATCATATAAAAAACAAAGGCTGCTAACACATTAACTTTTGAAGCCATTAAATATCCCAAATGTTTTTTATAAAGAGTTTTTGAAATTTGAGTTAACCAAATCATATCAATAGCTAAAAATACAATAAAAGTAATCACATAATTTCTAAAAACATATAAAACCGACATAATATTCATATTATTCTCCCCCCTTATTCTCCCCATTGAACAAACATAAAGTCGTACTTTGTACTAAGCTTTATCTAACGCTCCTTTCCCCAAAACATCTTTCTTCTATTATTATATGATAAGATATCTATATTATCAATAATATTCTCCCAAACTATATATTTGTATGCTATGATTATCTAAATCAACTTACAAAACAATTTGCAAATATAGGAGAAAACTCATGAATTTCATTAAACTAACAACTGAAAATATAGAAAAAGAACATATCTGTTGCGCCCTATCCAATAATAAAGATCCACAAGTTTTATCCAAAAAGCAATGGTTACATCAACAACTTGAAGATGGCCTAGTCTTTTTAAAAGCAGATATCAGAGGAAAATGTTTTATTGAATATATCC
>JBFHFI010000180.1:0-4619 GCA_041583675.1 Butyrivibrio sp.
CGGCGGAATGTGGTAAGTCCCCCTCAGAGCAAAACTCTTGCGGCGGAATGTGGTAAGTCCCCCTCAGAGCAAAACTCTTGCGGCGGAATGTGGTAAGTCCCCCTCAGAGCCTTGCTCTTGCGGCGGAATGTGGTACTTCTAGTAGGAGGTAGAAAGATGATTTTGTTAAATTCGGAATATAAAGACCAATCACTAATAGATGCGGAAGCGGGATTATTAAACAGAGAAGGGTTTGAATTACAAGGATCTAGGCGTTTACGAGATAATATGGATCTGGATTTTGCAGTAATTAGATTGGATATTTATAGATATAAAATGGTTCGAGAATTTGTGGGATACTTAGAATCAGCAAAGTTAATTAGGTATATTGGTGATTTAATCAATTCTCAATCCAATAAAAATTGGACATGTGGACATTTTGGTAGTGACTCTTTTGCCATTCTATTACCATTTGATACACTAAATGAAGTGTATCAAATAGTAGAAGATATCGTAGAAGAAATAATGAGCTATAATATTCCATGTAAGATTTTACCAGCAGCAGGTATTTGTATTGTGGAAAATCATTTGGAGCACTTGGAATATCTAACAGATTGTGCAAAAATAGCCCTAGATACAGTAAAAGGAAGCTTTATAAATCATTATGCAGTTTTTGACACAGAAATTAGAAAAGAAATATTATATAATAGAAAAATTGAGACTAGAACATTGGAAGCAATTCAGAATCAGGAGTTTCAGGTATATTTTCAACCGCAAGTAAATGTCGATACAGGTAGAGTGGTTGGCGTAGAAGCTTTGGCAAGATGGAATAAAAATCAAGAAGGAATTATATATCCGATAGAATTTATTTCTGTATTTGAAAACAATGGTTTTATTATTGATTTAGATTATGTAATATGGGAAAAGGCTTTTGAACAAAAAATGAAATGGAAACAACAAGGAATTCATATTCCTAATTTAACAGTTAATGTTTCATCAGCTCATAAATTGGATCATATATTTGTGTTAAAGTTTAATGCTCTGATACAAAAGTATCATTTAAACCCTAATGAAATATCAATAGAAATAAATGATAAAAAATATGTTTATGATACAAAACAAAGATATGAAACCTTAAAGATATTAAAAAACAAAGGTTATAAAATAGCCTTTGATGATTTTGGGGGAAACAGCATATCGGTTTCGATTCTTACAGAATTTGATATAGATATTATTAGCCTTGATCGGAATTTTATTGCAGGAATAGGAAATAATGAAAAAAATAATACCATTATTAAGGGTGCTATTGATATTTTTCATCAATTGGGAATTTCAATTATTACAGAAGGGATAGAAAGCAAAGAACAGGTTGATTTTTTACTGTCTTGCGATTGTCATACAGGAGTAGGTTATTATTTTTATAAACCGATGACTGCTGAACAATTAGAAGATAAAATCATAAAACATGAGATTCAAATAAAATAATAATAACAATAATAAAGGAGAAATAGAAAAATGGAAAAAATCAAAATGACGACTCCACTTGTAGAGATGGATGGAGATGAAATGACTAGAATATTATGGAAGGCAATTAAAGATGATTTGATTGAACCATTTGTAGAGCTTAATACAGAATATTATGATTTGGGACTTGATTATAGAAATAAAACAAATGATCAAGTGACAATTGATTCTGCTGAAGCAACAAAAAAATATAAAGTTGCTGTTAAATGTGCAACAATAACCCCAAATGCAGCACGTATTAAAGAGTATGATTTAAAAGAAATGTGGAAAAGTCCTAATGGAACTATTCGTGCAATGTTAGATGGTACAGTATTTCGTGCACCAATTATTGTTAAAGGAATTGAACCTCTTGTAAAAAACTGGAAAAAACCAATTATTATTGCAAGACATGCATATGGTGATGTATATAAAAATGTTGAAATTAAGGTTCCTGGAGAAGGAAAAGCTGAACTTTTATATACAGAGAAAAGTAATGGAAAAGTTTCCAAAGAAACCATCCATGAATTCAATGGAGCTGGAATTATTCAAGGTATGCATAATACAAATGAATCAATTGAAAGTTTTGCAAGAAGTTGTTTTAATTATGCATTAGAAATTAAACAGGATCTTTGGTTTGCTACAAAAGATACAATATCCAAAAAATATGATCATACATTCAAGGATATCTTCAAAGAAATTTTTGAACAAGAGTATACAGAATTATTTGCACAAGCGGGAATTGAATATTTTTATACTTTAATTGATGATGCTGTGGCTCGTGTTATGAAATCAGAAGGCGGTTATATCTGGGCGTGTAAAAATTATGATGGAGATGTTATGAGTGATATGATTGCAACTGCTTTTGGTTCACTTGCAATGATGACTTCAGTATTAGTATCTCCAGATGGATTTTTTGAATTTGAAGCAGCTCATGGAACAGTTCAAAGACATTATTATAAACATCTTAAAGGTGAAGATACCTCCACTAATTCAGTTGCAACTATATTTGCTTGGACGGGTGCATTAAGAAAAAGAGGAGAGCTAGATGGAATTCAGGAATTAGTGGAATTTTCTAATAAGCTAGAAACTGCATGTATTAAAACAATTGAAGATGGAGAGATGACAAAAGATTTGGCATTAATTACATCAATTGAAAATCCTAAAGTTCTAAATAGTTTTGAATTTATAAAAGCAATAAAAACAAAGTTGGAAATGAGCTTATAAATATATATTAAAATAAGCGTTGAAAAACAAGCTGCATGGGGTATGGGATGAAAAATAAAGCAAAGAATATGATAAAAGCTTTTTGGAATTTGGGCTTTAAAGATGTTTTTCGTCTTTTTAAAAAAGGTGGAATAAATCTAGTTTTATTTGAATTAGTATATAAATTAGTTCCATTGGTATTTATATATCCATTGGTCATATGGGGAATGAATATGACTTTGAAAAAAGCTGGATTTAGATATTTGACCAATGATTATTTCTTTACATACTTATCAAGTCCCTACACCATAATTTATTTTGTATCAATTATTGTTTTTGCTGGAGTGTATATAATATATGAAATAGCATGTTTATCTGTATGTTTTGATGCAGGGTGTCATCATAAAAAGATTTCATTACAGGAGATTTATGGAAAAGGCTGGCATCTGCTCTTAAGTATGTTGAAATTAAAAAAAATACATACCGTATTTTATATGATTTTTTTACCGATTGTTTTAAATAATACTATATTTACCATTATTTTATCTGGTATTACATTACCTGATAGTACAAAAAGAAATATAGAAGAACATATTATTTTTGTTTATCTTGGAATTGTTTTGTATGGATTGATTTTTGTTTATTTTATTTTTCATATGTTTGCAATTAATTTTATGACATATGAAGGAAAAGATATTCGGGAAAGCAAGAGTAGAAGTCGAGCATTAATAAAAAAAAGAGAGCTTAAGTCCATAGTTATTATTATTTTATGGAATCTTATGATTTTAATTGGTATTTATATCTTATATTTTGTTGTTATAGGATTGGTATCCGTTGGTGTGTTTTTTTTAAATCAGACAGATATGGGATTGGCTATTTTCTTGAGTATATTCCGCATTGTAATTGTGGTAGTTCAAGCATTACTTGTAACTATTTCCATTCCTCTTTCTTATGCAATGATAACAAGTATGTTTTATCGTTTTCGCATTCAGAGTAATGATGAAGCCTTGTTTGGGCGAATTTCAGAATGCAAATGGAGAGATAGAAAATATTCATTGGTTAATAAAAAAGTAGTATCCTTTGTAATTATAATTGCTTTGTTTATTAATATCTTTTATTTGGTGTATTCTTTTGACAGCAATCCGTTTTCTAAAGTGGAAATATTTAGTGAAACAGAAATTATGGCACATAGAGGAAGTTCTTTTGATGTTCCAGAAAATACAATGATGGCATTTGAAAAAGCGGTATCTGAAACAGCAGATTATATAGAATTAGATGTACATGAAAGCAAAGATGGACAAGTTGTTGTATTACATGACACTAGTTTAAAAAGAACAACAGGCTTAGATGAATATATTTGGGATGTTGATTATGATGATATTAAAGATCTTGATGCGGGCAGCTATTTTGGAGATGATGAACTTTTTTTAGATTGTAGAATTCCTACATTACAAGAAGTTATGGAATATACAAAAGGTAAGATCAAATTAAATATTGAAATTAAACAAACAAACTATGAACCAGAGCTGGTAAAATTAGTATATGATCTTATTGTGGAATATGAATATGAGGAGGATTGTGTAGTTACCTCCATGAGTTATGATGCGTTGAAGGAAATGAAGTCCTATGATGAAAACATACAAACGGGTTATATTTTGTCAGTTGCATACGGGAATTTTTACAATATAAGTGATGTGGATGCTTTTAGTATTAGTTCTGCTTTTGTGAATAAAACTTTGGTAGATGCAATACATAATCAGGGCAAGGAGATTTATGTATGGACGGTAAATACAAAAGAAATGTCAAAAAAACTAACTATAATGGGGGTAGACGGATTAATTACGGATGACCCAGTAATGGTAAAAGAGATTGTGTATTCTAAATATTCCAATACTTTAATGGACAATGTTTTATGTTATGTTTTTAATTAGTAA
>JBFHFI010000181.1:0-4617 GCA_041583675.1 Butyrivibrio sp.
GAATTATATCTTAAACACCTTGAATATATATCATGACAACTATGGCAATGAACACATTCATCCGATATAGCTAGCTTTCCATTTTCCATACTAATACATCCATGTTTACATTCTGCCACACACACTCCACAACTCACACAATACACACTTTTAATAATTGCACTTTTAAATAATGAAATGAATTTTATTGAATCTTTACTATTATCTAGATTTGGAAATGTAAATTGTACTGTTTCTCCAATATAACCCAATTTAATTTTGTACATTTTTTCGCCAAACATAATACAATATAAATCATCTTCAACAATTGAAAATGATCCAACCGTCTTTGCCCATTCTTTCCATCTTTCATTATTATTGAATATGGTAATAATTGTTTTTCCCTTTATGATTTCAAAGGAATGCCTATCAGAACCAAAATTAAGTTCTCTTCCACTTTTTCTAGTTCTCCAATAGCCATCTTCTACAAAATTGTCAAAATCCATTTCTGTATAGTTCTTTTTTCCACTAGTAGAAACAATTTTATTTAAGTATCCTTGTGTCTCTTTAGCGTAATTTACATATTTCATATAATCATGCTTCCCTGTCGACATAGGGCATACCAAACAACCAGCTCTTGTATTTCCCTTCTTATACGTTTCATTAAACACAAGTTCATTCTTATACATATACAGATATAATTCTGCGGTATTCCATTCAAGCATAGGATGACAGCTATATTGACCATTATGCTTCTCTCCGAAGCTTACATCATCATACTCGCTTCTTGATGCACTCTCGTCACCGCGAATACCTGTAAATGCCATCCCTGTAAAACCCGGTTTATTAAGAATCTCTCTCAATAAGAGAATTTGAGGTGTTGTTTTATGAACACTACAACACCATCTTATAGTAACTGCTGGTGGACCAAAACATTGCCAGGTGTTTTCTGGACTCATTTTTGATTTTGCTTCTAAAAAAGCAATATTTTCTCTTCCACAAAAAGCTCTTATTTTATCAACAACATCATAAGTATCACAAAATTCCATTCCCGTATTACCAAATAAAACTTTAAATTCATTATGTGGTAATGATCTCTGAACTAAGTCAAGTGCAACAACACTGTCTTTTCCTCCCGAAAAAGCAACATAAAAAACATCTACTTTATTTTTATATTCTATATATGTGTTATAAATTTTCTTTATCGTTTCTTGCGTAAGTTGCTCTATAATATTTCTATTTTTCTCAATCATAGCTGGGATATCTACAAATCTTAAGGAATATCCTTCAGGTTCCGGTTCTTCTATTAACACAATTTCTGGAGCAGTATATAGTGATCCACCTTTTGTTTTTGCTACTAAACGACCTCTATAATAATAGCTGTTTACCTCCGCCCACATATATGGGAAACTATCATTTTTGTCATACTTCCAATATTTATCAAATCCTAATATATCTAATTCTTTATAATATACAGGACGTGGCTCCTTTGAAAAATTCAATGGTGTCGGTATAAGGATAAATCCTCCCGTTGAAGCATCCCATTCATATGCGTACATATATTATTCCTTCCTATTTCTCATTCTTACTGCACGAGAAATTGCGCTTTCAATATTTTTATAGCTTTTTCTTGTAATGAAATTAATATCTATTAAATAATCTAGTGCACTATCTTTTTTTAATTCAATGTCGCTTTGTGCAAGTGCACACGAGCAAACATCTTCAAAGTTCTCTATTGAACTATTTTTTCTTACAACTGCTCCTGCAGCATTTTTCAATGAAAATCCATTATTCAGGAGCACAAATTTCTTGCTATATGATGATAGGAATCCTTCAAGCAAGAATACATTCCATTCAAATCCCTCGTTTGGAAATACTAAATATGAATCAATATCCTTTAGGGGGATATAATCTCCCGAAAAATATGTATCTATAGCCGCATCCACAGCTTCAACATCTATGTTCACTATAGTTTTTGAAACAAATTGTGTTCTACTGACTCTTATTGCTCTTTCATATAATGCCGGGAAATAAATAATGCAATCTACTTCCTTTGAAAAATCATATATATCATCATCCGTGAATTCCAAATGATGCTCTGCATACAATTTGTAAACATCTGACATCGTCAAGTTTTTCCCAACTTCACAAATTATTGACCCTTCAAAGTTATACCTTGTATACAATATTTTTTCAAATGCATTTCTTAAGCCTAAAGGAGATAAATATAAATTATTTTCAAGAAAAACAGGCATATTATCTTCTATCCGTTTATATATGTTTGACCAAATTGCATATCCGTTTTCTTGTATTTCATACTCAATAATCCCTGAAATTCTTGATAACTCTTCATCTGAAACTTCAAATATTGATTCATGAAAATAATGTCCCTTTGCATCTCTGATGAAGCTACTGTTTTTGTGAATTTCCCTATACACCAATTCTATAGATAAATGCGATACGCCCGCATGTATTTCTTCATATGACAAAGGTTTTCCTTCAGCCAGCATAAAATCAGAAATTTCTTGCAAATGATTAATTTCAAGATTTTCTTCCTCTGACATATATTCATCAAAAAAATAATACCTATGTTCTTTATCTGCTAATTTTATATATTCTCTAAGCATAATTTCATCTGCCAAATTAAAACAATTAATAAATTCATCTGCAAGATCTACAAAAATAGCTTTATAATATAAAACCTTTCTCCCTTGTGAAAAATTATTAAAAATATACTCAAATAATTTTGACTTTGCATTTTCATCCATTATTCCTTCTGCTGGAAAAAGTCTTCCTTTGTACATCAAACCACATTGGCGGAGTCTCTCTTCTAAATCATTATCGTTAAATTCAATCTTATTGTTCCACATATCAAAGTAAACTTCACGAAAATTATCAAAATCAATCGAATCAAATTGCATTCCGTTTCCATATCTGGACATCAACACACTAATATATTTACTCTGATCAAAATCAACCACTTTTGTTGTTTTATCAGTATTACTATCACATGATGTAACAGTATTTGAAAATGAGTATAAATCATTTCCTACATAAGTGGCCCACTCTACATTATCCAACACATTTCTTATTTCATCCTCTCGTTCATTATTGCTCAATAAATCCTGAATTCGAGCAATAGAAATCCCTTGAGGATTATCATAAACTTTTGAAAGATAATATAATTTAGACACCAAATCACTACAGTTTGGTGCAATATCTTTCTTCATCTCATTATCCATAACATTTCCTTCTAATAAATGTATTTGTTTTTTTGCAACTTTAAGAATTTCTTTAAACTGAAACAAGTCATTTTTATATATTTCCGATAAATGGACAAAATTTTTCCCTGCTCCTGGTAATCCTTTTTTCCCTGAAGAAACTAAAAAAAGCATTTTACTCATTTGCAAAGTAATTCCATTTTCATTACGAAAAAGTTCATCTATTGGCATTCCAGTAGAATCAGCCCTATTTCTCAAGGCAACCGATACTTGTCTTATCATTTCTTTTCTGTTGCATTTTCCTTGTTCAATTTGTACACAAGCATCTAATAAAATTGCTGTTTCATAAATATCCCAATCTACTCTTAATGCCATATCAATCTCCATTAAATATCTTCAATTACTTGCATTACATCACCAATATCGCAATGAAAAACTTTGCACAGATTTATCATTACAGGCATTGGCACCGGTTGATTACTATTTAATTTTCTCATTGAATACTCTGTAATCTCTGCTGCTTTTGCCAGATCCTTTTTTTTCATTTTGTTATCATTCATTAATTTCCACAATTTATCATAACAAACCGTCATATTTTGCCTCCATTTTTATTTCAACTAATCATTCCCCATAATTAGTCATACTTACAGACTATTATATCATAATGCTAAACTATAGAATTTTCAACTATTTTAAATGTATTTTGAGTATTTTTCCAAACATGGTGATGTCATTTTTCAACACCACAATTTAAATAAAAGCAAAAGCAAAAAATTCTGACCAGCACTATGCCAATCAGGACTCTTTATATCTCTATTATTCAATTTCACTTACTATCAGCTTCTGTGGATTCTTAAATTCCAACCAAGGTATCGTTGCATTTGTACTTATAGGAAATTATTTTCATCCTACAAACTTTTTGTGAATAGGAGTATTTAAAGATAAATCTGGAAAAACTGACTTTATTTAATAATTACACTTTACTAATTGTAATTATTTAATATTCTTCACTCTATTTGACATCATGTTACTAAAACTTATATATTTTTTAATACTTAGCAATTTATTTTTAATTAACATATTGTATTATATCGTATTCATATTAATGCAACTTATAAAACATACCTTTGACCTCATTTTATCTAAACGGTGTATCCTGTTTATTCACAAGCCGAAACTCTCCAGCCTCTCTTTCTTTTCCCTTCTCCTTCGCTCGCACCTCTTCCCTCTTCTTTTCAGCTTCCTTATCATATACTTCCATTATCTCATTAAAAAGCTTCTCTCTAAACTCTTTTGTAATCGGATAGCAAACATCCTGGTATATTGCTTTTCCATTCTCATCTTTCTGTTTTGTTTTATACGAAGGCATGGCAACAAATACATGCTCTTTTCCCTGAATAATATTTACATTGTTAAC
>JBFHFI010000182.1:0-4596 GCA_041583675.1 Butyrivibrio sp.
CATTTCACTTTTTAAAGTAGTTGCTCCAGTGAATTTTCCTGAAGTATTAACCTCTCCCATATCTGTAGATGCATATAAATCGCCCACCGTCACTGATATTAAGGCAATTTCCCCCATATTAGTAGATAAATTCATTTGATCTGCTTGTAAAGACTCCATTTCTATACTACCAAAATTTGTTTGAATCTCAATATTATCTAATTCAGAATCCATCGGAATATATATAATATACTCTACTTCCGATCTCTGAAAATTAAAGAAATCCAAATTAAATCCTGTTGAAGTATCTTGATCTTCTATTTTCAAAGTACCTTCTTTATCCGACCATTCTAGTTTATCGGAATCCGTTTGATACGCAATAGCATATTCATCCCCCGGAACAATTTTCACACTTCCTTTATTAACATCAACTTCTATATCCGTAAAACTATCAATTTCTGTATATTTTAATTCATTCATTTCAGAAAATCCAATATTAATATTTAATTTATCAAATAATTTTGTATTAGGTTCTACTCCAAATAAAGAAGCAACAAACATAAAGATAATTCCTATAATCAACAGTAGCCCTGCTAAAATTCCCATAACTTTATAAAATTTACTCATGATATCGCCCTCCTATTTTTTGATTTTCCAATTCCAAACTTAAATAATCGAATCATTGATTCTACAATTAATATGGTTAGTAATAAAAATCCAATTCCAATTGCTCCTATAACAAAACTTGCACCTACTACAAACAGCCCTGTTCCCGGTGTTGTAAACAAGAGAATCACTCCACCCACAATACTTACAACGCAAAAAACAATTCCAAATACTGCAATTGCACCAAAAGAAATAACAAGAGAAAATATAGTCGCCACAATTCCTATTAAAACACCAAACAATGCAATCCACAAAGGAGATCCAATTATTGCAATAAAAATAATCCACCCTACAGATAATTTTTTTCTATGATCAATTTGAAAATCTTGTTCACTAGATATTTTTCCTTTGTATTCAAAAATAATTTTTTTAGCAAGTTCCCCAGGTGCTCCTAATTCTTCAATCACTTCTGCTTCTTTTTCAATTCCTGCATCTGCAAAATATTCTGAATAGTATTCCATAACACTATTCATCTCTTCCTCTGATAATTCTTTTCGAATATTCTCTTTTAGCATCTCTAAATATCTATATTTATTCATCTTTATTCCCCCCATACAATATTTTATCAATTTTCATTTTATAAATATTCCATTCTTTAAGATAATATTCTAAACGGATCTTTCCTTGTTCCGTAATTGCATAATATCTTCTGTTTCTTCCCTGATATTCCTGGTCATAAGTTCTTAAACATTCATCTTTTTGTAATCTTCTCAATACTGGATATAAGGTGGATTCCGATATTGCTACAATTTCTTTTACACGTTGTGTCAACACATAACCATAAGTATCTTCTTCAGATAAAACTGCAAGTACACATGCATCTAATAATGCCGCTCCTAATTGAAATACCATATTCTACCTCCTTTTCTTTTAATAATATTATACGCTATATAATATGTATATCTATATACTATAAATTCACTTCTTATTTGTCAACTATTTTTTTGGTTTTTTGCAATAAAAAATCGCCTGACCCTAAAGTCAAGCGATTATATTATCCAACTATTTAGCAGTAATATATTTCTGTGCAACAAGTAATTCAGCACTTAATAATGCTCCACCTGCTGCTCCTCTTACTGTATTATGTGAAAGTCCAACAAATTTCCAATCAAAGAATTTATCTTCTCTTAAACGACCAAAAGACACACCAAATCCATTTTCATAATCAACATCCAATGCTACCTGAGGACGATTATCATCTTCAAGATACTGAATAAAATTCTTTGGTGCACTTGGAAGATTTAACTCCTGTGGCAATCCCTTGAAATTTCTCAATCTTTCAATAATCTCTTGTTTGGTTGGTTTCTTTTCAAAGTTAACAAAAACTGCTGCTGTATGACCATTTAATACTGGTACGCGAATACATTGTGTTGTAATCACTGGTGAACTTGCAACTTCAATATGTCCATCCACCAATTTACCCATAAGTCTCAACGGTTCTAATTCACTTTTCTCTTCTTCTCCACCAATAAAAGGAATGATATTACCTTCCATTTCTGGCCATTCTTTAAAAGTCTTACCTGCCCCTGAAATTGCTTGATATGTAGTAGCAACAACTAGTGTTGGTTTGAATTCCTTTAACGCTGCTAATGCAGGTGTATAACTTTGAATTGAGCAATTTGGTTTTACCACAATAAATCCACGTGTTGTACCAAGTCTTTTTTTCTGATATTCAATAAGTCCAAAATGTTCTGGGTTCACTTCAGGTACTACCATTGGAACATCTTCTGTCCAACGATGTGCACTATTGTTAGATACCACAGGGGTCTCAGTCTTTGCATAATCTTCTTCAATTTTTTTAATTTCATCTTTAGTCATATCTACTGCACTAAAAACAAAATCAACTTTAGAAGCAACTTCTTCTACATCAAGAACATTGTATACTGTCATCTTTTTAATTGCTTCTGGCATAGGAGTAGTCATTTTCCATCTAGCTCCAACTGCTTCTTCATATGTCTTCCCTGATGAACGTGGACTTGCTGCGATAGCCACAACTTCAAACCATGGGTGATTCTCAAGGAGAGAGATAAATCTCTGTCCTACCATTCCAGTACCTCCAAGGATACCAACTCTTAATTTTTTTTCCATTTTATCAATCTCCTAAAAACTAATTATTTTGATAGATTGCAAAATTCAATCCTCGATCTCTAATTCCATCTATCATGTCTTCAAGCATCCTACTATTCGTTAAAGATGCACCACTTAATAGATAAATTGCACCTCCATGGGCCTTATCAAGAGCATTTTGCAAGGCTTCATCCACATTTGGTTGATTATTAGAATCCCAATCTGCATAAGCAAAACTCCAAAAAACCGTCCTATAACCAAGACTTTGTGCTACTGCAATACTTTGCTCAGTATAGTAACCAGATGATGGTCTAAAAAGATACATTTCATATCCGTAAGTTTTGTAAACGTAATTGTACAACGTATCTAACTCAGTTGTCAATTCATTTAAAGATAAATCAGGAATATCTATTCCACTTGATATATAACTACCTAATACATGCCCCTCTGTTATCATTCTAGATATAATTTCAGGATTTTCTTTTGCATAAGACAATGTTATAAAAAAGACAGCTGATACCTCTTTTTCTTGCAAAGTATCTAAAATTCCATCTGTATATCCATATTCTGAAATCTCATTAAATGTCAACCAAATATATTCACTCATAGGTTGAATAAAATCAACTCCTAATCCTTGATATTTATTCACATAATAATCCAGATTTGGTCTATTGGTTTCACTATCAAAATTAAGTCCCACTCCAAAATACACGCCTTCTGTATCATAGCTTTCTAGATCTTGCAACTCTTGTGTGTCACTCTCATTCATATAGGATGAAAAATCTGTGATTGATAATGAATCCAATGGAACTTCTCCTTTATTCACAACATGTACTTGAAAATCCATTACCGAAATATTTCCATAAATATCCTTGGCTACAATTTCTGTATTATAATCCCCTAAATTATCAAATTTTACAGATTCAAGCAATTCCTTATCTGCGTCTGCTTTAGTCATATCATCCGCAAATCCATATTCAAATTCTGAATAATCTGATATAGAATCCACTACATCTGTTAATCTCAAGGTTCCTAAATTTTCAATATATATATCATAACTATTCAAAGTAATAATTGGAGCCTGTATATCTGCCACTTTTATAGTAAATGTGGTTGTACTTTCACCATCCGATACTATCGCTGTATAATCCCCTATTTGATCCATCTTAACGTGGGATACATCCAATGTCATTGTTTCTAATCTCTCATTAGACGCTCTTACATACTCTGAAATATCTGTATTTAATTCAGAATCTACATTTACCGTAAATTCTGATGATATTAAGTTTATTGTCGTAAAATTACATGCTGTTATTACAAATGATGTTGCCATTGTAACTGTAAGTAACATTTTATATTTGAATTTCATCTGTTTCACCTCTTATGTTTTATAAAAATTCTAGTAACATTTTATTACTATACTGTAACATATTCAGAGCTTTCTTCAAACAAAATTCATCGAATTATTCCATCTTTTATTATAATTAATATTTATATTTTAAGAGCCCACTCAGAACAATCCCATACACTATTTACTAATCCCTCATAAAACTCAGGTTCATGACATATAAGAATAATACTTCCTTTATATTCTTGTAATGCACGTTTTAATTCATCTTTTGCTTCTACATCCAAATGATTTGTGGGCTCATCTAGCACAAGAATATTACTTTCTCGATTAATAATCTTGCATAATCTTACTTTCGCCTGCTCTCCACCACTAAGAACTCTAACTTGACTTTCAATATGTTGTGTTGTTAATCCACATTTTGCCAATGCTGTGCGAACCTCATATTGTGTGTAAGAAGGAAACTCTTTCCATATCTCTTCAATGCAGGTGGTTCTATTGTCAGATGATGATTCTTGTTCAAAATATCCAATTTC
>JBFHFI010000183.1:0-4577 GCA_041583675.1 Butyrivibrio sp.
AAAGAATTATATGGAGTGGTTGCCGAAATTTTGGTGTTTGTAGATACACTTGATAAAATAAAAGGGAAAATGAAACATGACAAATAAAAGAGCAGTTGGTAATCTTATGGAAGAAAAAGCAGCTGATTATTTAAAAAGTCAAGGAATGAAAATTATAGATAGAAATTATTCTACAAGATATGGTGAAATTGATATTATAGCAATGGAAGAAAATGTTTTGGTGTTTTTAGAAGTGAAGTATAGAACAAATTTAAAATTTGGATTTCCGGAAGAAGCTGTAAATAGACAAAAACAGAGAAAAATACATCAAGTTGCAAAATGGTATTTGTACGAAAAGAACTACGCGGAAAATATTGCAATTAGATTTGATGTTGTTTCTATATTAGGATCGCAAATAAAAATAATAAGGAATGCTTTTTAATGAATATTAAATATATAAATTCTCAAAAAACTACAACTTTAATACAAAATCAAACTCCTTATATTACGAGTACAGCATTCGCTGATATTGAGTTTATTCATCATGGGTTTTCTACAAGATTGGGAGGAAATAGTAAAGATTTTTTTGAATCAATGAATTTATCTTATACAGTAGATGACCAAAAATCAAATGTTTCTAGTAACTTTGAAATTATGGCAAAAGAATTTAATATACATACGCAGAATATGGTATTAGCTGATCAGACACATACTTGCAATGTTATGAAAGTAGAAGATGCTCATAGAGGAATGGGTATTATTAGAGAAAGAGATTTTTCAAATGTAGATGGATTAATTACAAATATTACAGGAATTACATTAGTGACTTCTCATGCGGATTGTGTTCCTTTGTATATTGTGGATTTAAAAAACAAAGCAATTGGATTGGCCCATGCAGGTTGGAGGGGAACTGTGGGTAATATTGCAAAACAAACATTTATTGCAATGGAAAAATATTATAATACACATGCAGAAGATGTAATGGTTTTTATCGGTCCATCTATTTGTAAAAGTTGTTATGAAATTGAGTGGGATGTTGCTAGTATTTTCAAAGAAAAATATAGTGAAACAGATTTTCAACAAATTATATCAATCAAATCAAATAATAAATATTTATTGGATCTTCATAAAGCAAATATGTTAAATTTTATAAAATTAGGGGTCACAATTGACAAAATATCTACATCGGATATTTGTACATGTTGCAACCCCGAATTATTATTTTCTCACAGAGCCTCTCATGGAAAACGTGGAGGAATGTGTGCTTTTTTAACTTTATTATAATTGATAATTATACGAGCTTACTTGCTAGATTATAGGAATCAACGAGTGCTCGTATTTTTTCTGTTGGATCCATAATACCACCAATTGAAATATCGTGATTAAGATAATCAATAATAGTAGCAAGAAAAGAACTCATTTCTGCTTCATAATAATATGGCTTGGATTTTAATTCTGGTGTTCGATAAGTTAAATTTGTAGTAATTACACCTGTAATAAATCCTTTCTCATAATATTCGTCAAACTTCTCAAGGCCATCTGTAAAAAGTCCAAAAGTTGTACAAATAAAGACTCTTTTTGCATTTCTCATTTTTAGTTCTTTTGCAACATCTAACATACTTTCTCCAGAAGAAATCATATCATCCATAATTAAGACATCTTTACCTTCTACATTGTCTCCTAAAAATTCATGAGCAACAATGGGGTTCTTTCCATCAACTATAGTTCCGAAATCTCTTCGTTTATAGAACATTCCCATATCGACACCTAATACATTTGAAAAGTATACGGCTCGATGCATAGCACCTTCATCAGGAGATATAATCATAAGATGTTTATTATCAATAATAATATCATCATTCTTTTTTAAAAGTGCTTTTATAAATTGGTATGGAGGGAGAAAATTATCAAATCCACTTAAAGGAATAGAATTTGTAATTCTAGGATCATGAGCATCGAAAGTTATAATATTAGTTACACCATAAGAAATTAATTCTTCTAGTGCAAGAGAACAGTCAAGAGATTCAAGTTTTGAACGTTTATGTTGTCTGCTTTCATAGAGAAAAGGAAGAATAACCGTTATTCTTTTTGCAGAACATGCTGCTGCGGAAATAATTCTTTTTAAATCTTGAAAATGATTGTCAGGGGACATATGGTTTGTCTGTCCACATACAGAGTATGTAAGGGAATGATTCATAACATCGGTAATAATAAAAAAATCAGAACCTCTAACTGAGGAATCGATCATTCCTTTTGCTTCACCAGTTCCAAAACGAGGACAACATACTTTAACCATGTAAGAATCTTCTTCATATCCGACAAAGGATAAGGGGCTGTCAATTTCTAAATCACGTTTTTTTCGCATTTCTGAAATATAGTTATTTACTTCAGCACCTATTTCCAAACAACTGTCCATTACAGCAACCTTTAAAGGTCCTACAGGAATTGAATTTCTAAATTGATTGTTTTCCATTGTATCCTCCAAAAAATAAATTTAATATATAAAGGGTGAAATCCCATAAAGTTTCCTTAAATAGTATAAGTGTGAAAAAAAACATAGTCAAGTGATTCTTTACAAAGCTTTGATATATTGGTATTATAAATTAGTTAATAGATTAATTCTTTAATGAATTAAAACGAATGGAGAAATTATATGAGTAAACCCGTAGTAGCCATAGTAGGTCGTCCCAACGTAGGGAAGTCAACATTGTTTAATGCCCTTGCAGGAGAGCAAATTTCAATAGTAAAAGACACCCCTGGCGTAACAAGAGATCGAATCTATGCAGATGTAAACTGGCTAAATTACAATTTTACCTTAATAGATACAGGTGGTATTGAACCAGATACAAAAGATATTATTTTATCACAAATGAGAGAACAGGCAGAAGTTGCGATTGCCACAGCAGATGTTATTATGTTTATGACAGATGTACGCCAAGGTTTAATTGACTCTGATGCCAAAGTAGCTGATTTATTAAGAAGATCAGGAAAGCCTGTTGTTCTTGTTGTAAACAAAGTAGATAGTTTTGAAAAATTCATGGGAGATGTTTATGAATTTTATAACTTAGGAATTGGAGATCCATATCCTGTTTCCTCCGTAGGAAAATTGGGTCTTGGAGACATGCTAGATGAAATTACCAAACATTTTCCAGATAGTAATCCGGACGAAGCAGAAGATGAAAGACCAAGAGTTGCTATTGTTGGAAAACCGAATGTTGGTAAATCATCCATTATTAATAAATTGGTAGGTGGAAGTAGAGTCCTTGTATCTGATATTGCAGGAACAACTCGTGATGCAATTGATACGGATATTAAATTTGAAGACCGTGAATATGTATTTATTGATACAGCAGGGCTAAGACGTAAAAGTAAAATAAAAGAAGAACTTGAAAGGTATAGTATTATTAGAACCGTAACAGCAGTAGAACGTGCAGATATTGTTTTGGTTGTAATAGATGCGATAGAAGGAATTACAGAACAAGATGCAAAAATAGCTGGAATTGCTCATGAGCGAGGAAAAGGTATTATTATTGTTGTAAATAAATGGGATGCCATTGAAAAAAATGATAAAACAATTTATGAATATACAAGAGATATTAGAGATGTATTATCTTTTCTTTCCTACGCAGAACTTGTTTTTGTGTCTGCAGAATCAGGACAACGTTTAACAAAAATATTTAATATTATTGATATGGTTATTGAAAATCAAAATATGAGAATACAAACAGGTGTTTTAAATGAAATTCTAACAGAAGCTGTTGCATTACAGCAGCCACCTTCAGATAAAGGAAGAAGGCTTAAGATTTTCTATATGACACAAGTTTCAGTGAAACCACCTACCTTTGTTTTATTTGTAAATGATAAAGAATTAATGCATTTTTCATATACGCGATATATTGAAAATAAAATAAGAGAAGCTTTTGGATTTAGAGGAACTTCATTGAGATTTATTATAAGAGAAAGAAAAGATAAGGAGTAACTTATTTGTATGGAAAGAATAATTTGCCTTTTATTAGGATATGTTTTTGGCTTGTTTCAAACAGCTTTTTTAGTGGGTAAAATAAAGAATATAGATATTAGAGAACATGGAAGTGGGAATGCAGGAACAACAAATGCATTACGTACACTAGGTGTAAAAGCTGGATTAATAGTATTTATAGGTGATACTTTAAAGGCTGTTGCATCAGCCCTTGTAGTAAGGTATATGTTTGGTGCAAACTTTCCAGATACCATTACAGTAATGGTCTTATATTCAGGCTTGGGCGTTGTATTAGGTCATAACTTTCCATTTTATTTAAATTTCAAGGGTGGAAAAGGGATTGCTGCTACAGCAGGAGTTGTCATATCTCTTGGTAGTTGGGAATTAGCTGCAATTGGGTTTGTTGCTTTTGTTTCTACGGTTGTAATTTCAAAGTATATATCATTGGGATCGTTGGTAATGGTTGTAACTGTATTTATTGGTTTTATTATTTTCAATCAAATGAATATGTTTTCAGGATTAAATACTTCAGAAGCAACGTATGAAGCAATAATACTAATGTTAATATTTGTTGCTTTTGCATTTATAAGACATAAAGCAAATATAATTCGATTAATTC
>JBFHFI010000184.1:0-4574 GCA_041583675.1 Butyrivibrio sp.
ATGAACGACTCTTAGCTGAATAATTTTAAAAATAGGCTCCCATTTATCAACTGTTTTCTAATCAGTCTAATAAATGAGAGTCTTTTTTATTTTAATTTACGTTTTTTCTGCACCACCATATAAGCAACTCCAGATAACCCTAGAACTCCTGCCACAATAAGACCTATGATTGTTCTTGCATTTATATCTTCGTTTGTTTCAGAAATCTCTTGTATACTCGTCTCTTCTTCTGTTGTTGTCTCTTCTTCTGTTGTTTCTTCTGTTGTCTCTTCTGTTGTTTCTTCCGTTGTCGTCTCTTCTTCTATAGTTTCTTCTGTTGTCTCTTCCGTTGTTTCTTCTGTTGTCTCTTCCGTTGTTGTCTCTTCTTCCGTTGTTTCTTCTGTTATTGTCTCCTCTTCTGTTGTTGTCTCAATTACATTTTTCAACCATTTTGCGTATATTATTGTATCTTCTGTTACTACATCTACTTCAAAATCCCATTTCTCTGTAAACTCTGCATCTTTATACCAAGCCTCAAAAATATATCCATTTTTTATAGGAATACTTGATTGTGTAATTTTTCCCCCACTAATAACATCCAATAATGGATCAACTTTTGTTCCAAAATTACTATCAAAAGTAACTGTATATTTTTTAATTGCCTCTCCACTTCCATCTAAAGTAACATCCAAGAATAATGGAATTGGAATTGTATATATTTGTATTTCACCATTAAATCCCGTTGCTGTTAAAGAAGGTTGCATTATGCTTAATGTTTTCCCTGTAATATTTACAAGCCCTTGCTTCTCTCCTGTAATAACCATACCCTTAACTGTTGCTATTTCCATATTATCTGAAATATAATCCCCTAAAAAATCCACTGTAAAACTTTCACCAAATCCTACCTCAGAAGTAAATACTGTTAGATTTGTTTCTGTTGATTCAATTGTTGTGGTCTTTCCTACTCCAAGTGGATTATCCAATATGTCAATAAATGGGGTCGCTCCAATTTGCGTTTCTGATACTGAAATTCCTATTTCACATCCATAATAATAATTATTTGCCACTACAGAACTCTTTGAATTTAGACCTGCAATTCCTCCTGCATAACTATTTACTTTGCTTGATATAATTGTTCCAAAATTATAACAACTTTGCAGTGTTGCATCATCATTTTCTCCAACAATTCCTCCTGCATAGCTTTCTTCTTCTAGAATGGTAATATCCCCAATATTATAACAAAATTCTATAATTGCATTATCATAATTATAGCCTACAATTCCTCCTACATAATTTTCATCATTCGAAGATTCTAGTCTACCCGTATTATAACAATACCTAATTTCTCCATTTGAATTATCCCCAGCAATTCCTCCATTATCAGAAGTGAAATTTGATGTAATAATATTTCCAGTATTATAACTGAATTCAATATTGCCATTTCCGTTATATCCAACTAATCCACCTATACTCGTGAACTCGTCTATTGCAATAATATTTCCAGTATTAAATGAATACATTAAATTAGTATTTGTTGCACTAACTCCAATAATCCCTCCTATAGATGCACCACTATTTGTTCCTAAGATATCTCCACTATTATCACAATCCGTTATATTTGCATTACCTGTTAACCCAATAATTCCTCCCACATTCGCTGTTCCAGTCACTGCATTGGTATTATGGCAGTTTTCAATACAACTTCCACTTGCACTCTCTCCAGCCACTCCACCGATGTAAGCAGAATCTCCCTTTGATAAAATAATTCCTGAATTAGAAGAATTACTAATAATTAAAGAATTCATACCTGCAATTCCACCTACATGAGCATTATCACCCGTGGCTTCAATAGTCCCCATATTAACACAATTATCAATGGTACCAATATTTTGATACCCTGTAATACCTCCTACAAAAGAAGATTCCTTTGACAAAGTAATTGTGGCACTTTTTACACTACAATTACTTATCACTCCTCCCTCGTCATTGTATCCTGCAATTCCACCCGTATAGCTACCACCCTTAATATAACTGTTTTCTATATTTACATTCTTAATTATTCCTATTGAACGGCCAAATAACCCTTGATAATCATTAACCTCATCATTTATATAAATTCCCGAAATCGTATAACCATTTCCATCAAATTCTCCTGTAAAAGCATTTAAGTAATCAAATCCTATTGGCTCCCAGACATAAAGTGATGTTGTATCCGGATTTTCTAATTCCCAATTGCTAATATTTGATATATCATTCAAACTAATGTCATTTATTAATTCAAAATAAGAGTCTGCATCATTCCCTCCATTAATACGTGTGGACAAATATTTTAAATCATCTGATGTACTAATAATATATGGATCATCTTCTTGTCCTGTACCTCCACTATAAGCATATCCTGCTGAAACAGAAACACTTTGTGAAAATATTACAAGTATTATTACTATTACTCCTGATAGAAAAAGATTCACTATCCCCTTGTTTCTTCTTCCTATCTGAACCTTTTTCATTATATAATCTCCTTTTAATTTCATTTTAAACTGTCACTTTAATCATACTATAAAATTATATTATTGTAAACCTTTCACAATTATAATGGCTTTTTTTACTATAAAAGAAAGGCTATTATATTTCTATATTATTTTATTTTATCTACTTCTGTCCAATTATTTGCAACTTCATCCATATTCATAGAACTATCACCTTTTAAGTTTTCATCAAAAAAGTTTTGAATAAAATCTTTTTGAATCTTAGAAGAAATTCTTCCATCTAATTCTCCTGCTAAATTTAAATATTTTAAAATTGGAGAATACATATATATCATTGAAAAATCCGAATGCATCATACCATTAATTTGATAAAGTTCTGTCGAATCCAAACTATGGTCTATTAAATTATATAAATTTTCATTATTTGCCCCAACTTCCCATTGTTCACTTCTTAAAAATAATGCTGGAATATTTAAACCTTTTTCAATCTCTTGTTGATCTATTGGTTCCACCCATGCATCCATTCCTATAAGGGCTTTGATTCTATTATCTTCCAATGCAACTGTAACAATACCACCACCACCTGTGGAATGTCCTAAAAGTCCTATTTCAGATAAATCTAATTCACCCAAAAAATCTGATTCTATTTCTCCATCATTCATTTTTTCAAGTTCATCTATGGTTAATGTTACATCTCCTGCATAAGTTGTAACCAAAGTATTGGCATATTCCAAGAAATTAGGTGTAATACTACTGTCAGGCAATGCATCTGCATTTAAATATGCAACTTCACCATCATTAAAAACTGTTGCAATAGAACCATAAGTATGGTCAATTCCAATTACTATATATCCTTCACTTGCTAATTGCTCTGCAACATCTGCATGTACAGCTCTAAATCCCGACCAACCATGAGAAATAACTACCACTGGATATTGATCCAATTGATTACTAATTGGCGCATTTTCATAAGAATTCGATTCTACAAGTGCTGTTTGACTTAATGTAAAAAAAGGTAAATTCATATATTTTGACATTGCCTCTGCCAAAATCAAACCATCTTCCATCCAAGGTACTTTTGTATACCCTTGTGTACTTTCTGCCGGATACCAAATTTGTATTTTTATCTTTCTCATATTATCTAAGTCATCACTATAAATTGCATTTCTTACGGGATCTGTAATATCAAAGGATTGTGTTCCTATCTCATATTCCCCTGGTGGTGTTGGCATATCATACACTGGAAATACATAAGCCAATGCACCTGAAACTATCATGAAAATTATCATAAATCCAATTCCTATTTTCTTCAAAATGGATCTAGCTTTGCTATGCTTATATTGTAATATTGATGTCATATTTAATAATGATGTTATAAAATATATTATGGTTACCAAATATAAGGGATACAATGACCATCGTGTTTTTTCAATGAAAAAATGAATTACAAAAATGGCAAAAGTAATCAAAGGTATGTATCTAATCCATTTTATTTTTTTAAAAAAGCCAGTTACAATGGACACTGTAACAATAATATTAAATACAAATAACAATATTTCAAATAATCTCATTCCTTTTCTTCCCTTCAAATGTTTATACCAAAAATAATAAATTAATTATATCATACTCAATCAAAAAAATATGAACTTTTATTATAAAAAAAGGGATTATTTCCTTACTCTATTCCAAATCTCAATACTGTTTTTAATTTCTCAGGTGCAACTTTTCTAACATCACTTAAATAGATTTCTCTATGTTGCTTGCTTTTTCTAATATAATTATTTTCCTTGCAAAATGCTTCCATTCTAGCAAAACTTTCTGGCTCCTGATCATAACTTCCTAAATGCAACATTTGAAGGCATTTTCCTTCTTGTAGTTTTTCAAATTTCACAGAATCTAATAATCTATGTGGCTTTTTTTCTTTAACTCTTTGAATTATATAATTCGCAAACTCCAAATTAACAAATTCTGGTTGACGAATCATTAATTGATATACCAATTCCTCTTTATCCAACACTCCTTGATAATTCTTTCGACCTTGTTCACTTAAATCCCAGATTCCTTCCAATGGATATACTGTATATTCCTCATAACCTTCTGGTTCTA
>JBFHFI010000185.1:0-4558 GCA_041583675.1 Butyrivibrio sp.
CGTCATATGACGACCTTTATCTGCATTTTAAGCTCTTTCAACTGCACCTGATCTTA
Source organism: Butyrivibrio sp. (assembly GCA_041583675.1). GTDB lineage: Bacteria > Bacillota > Clostridia > Lachnospirales > Lachnospiraceae > Eshraghiella. The sequence goes on from JBFHFI010000185.1 coordinate 57, forward strand.
AGCAAGAAGTACATACATACATCTTTTTAGATCCACCATTTACCTTAACCTTTACAGATTTTACGTTGCTTTTCCACATTTTATTTGATCTTCTGTGTGAGTGACTTACCTTGATACCAAAGTGAGCTCCCTTTTCACAAATTGCACATTTAGCCATGTTTGCACCTCCTTGTAGATACTTGCCTGAAACAGGCTCACAACTGGAATAATAATAGCAGATGTGGCGAATAAAAGCAAGTACTATTTTATGAAATATGAAATATATTTCTAATAAAATTGTTTAATGTAGATAACATAGAAGATAATATCACATAATGAGCAAATATGGAACTTGAATTTTTGATTTTTATCATTTTTTTTTGAATAAATAAAGTTTTTGTTTCATTTTAAATAAAAATACGATATAATTACATAGCAAATCTTTTAGAATAGGAGGAAATGCAGATGAAAGGGCATATAGATAATCAGTTTGGTGAGGTTTCAATTAATAGTGAAGTTATTGCGAAATATGCAGGAAGTATGGCTGTAGAATGTTTTGGCATTGTAGGAATGGCTTCAGTAAGTGTGAAGGATGGTCTTGTTAAATTACTTGGTATTGATAGTTTAACCAATGGTATTAATGTTGAAATTGACGAAGAAAATGGAATAGCAATAGATTTTCATGTAATTGTTGCATATGGTGTATCCATTTCAACAGTATCAGATAATTTAGTGCATAATGTAAAATATAAAGTTGAAGAGTTTACCGGCTTAAAGGTGACACATATTAATGTGTATGTTGAAGGCGTAAGAATAATTGATTAACGCTAACAACTAATAATCTAATGACTATTTTTATAGTCAGAAAGAAAAGAAGGTTATTCTAAGGTTTATAGAATAACGCACTTAAGGAGGAATATAAAAGTGTCAACAAATACAATAGACGCAAAAGTATTGAAAAAACTTTTTCTAGCTGGAGCGGCTAATCTTGAATCAAAAAAAGAATGGATTAACGAACTTAATGTTTTTCCTGTTCCTGACGGAGATACAGGAACAAATATGACTTTAACAATTATGGCGGCAGCAAAAGAGGTTAATGGGGTTGAAGATTTAACCATGGCCAATTTATCTAAAGCAATTTCGGGAGGCTCATTAAGAGGTGCTAGAGGTAATTCAGGTGTTATTTTATCACAATTACTTAGAGGCTTTACAAAAGTGATTAGAGACAGTGAAGAATTAGATACAATTATTTTGGCGACAGCTTGTCAAAAGGCGGTAGAAACAGCTTATAAGGCCGTTATGAAGCCAAAAGAAGGTACTATTTTAACAGTTGCAAGAGGAATGGCAGATAAAGCATTAGAATTATCTGTAGAGATAGAAGATATTGGTGAGTTTTTAGAAGAAGTTATTAAATATGGCGATGAAGTTCTAGAACAGACTCCAGATATGTTACCTGTGTTAAAGCAGGCAGGTGTTGTTGATTCAGGTGGACAGGGTTTAATGCAAGTTATGAAGGGTGCATTAGATGTCTATATGGGTCGTGAAATAGATTTTAAGGCAGTTGAAAATGTTGGAAAAGCAAATGTGAATTCTGAAATATCTACAGCAGATATTGATACTGCAGATATAAAATTTGGATATTGTACTGAATTTATTGTAGATCTTGAAAAGGAATTTGAAGAACAACAAGAGCAAGAATTTAAAAATTACTTGGAATCTATAGGTGATTCTATTGTACTTGTTGCAGATGATAGCATGATCAAAGTGCATGTTCATACAAACCATCCTGGTTTAGCGTTTGAAAAAGGTCTTTCTTTTGGTTCACTTACCAGAATGAAAGTTGATAATATGCGTGAAGAGCATCAGGAAAGATTAATTGCAAATGCTTCTAAAATAGCAGCGGAAGAGCAAGCAGCAAAAGCACAGGCAGCGAAAGAAGAACCTAGAAAGAAATATGGTTTTATTTCAGTGTCAGCAGGTTCAGGATTAAGTGAAATTTTCAAAAGTCTTGGAACTGATTATATTATTGAAGGTGGACAGACAATGAATCCTAGTACAGAGGATATGTTGAATGCCATTGAAAATGTAAATGCAGAACATATATTTATATTACCTAATAATTCAAATATTATTCTTGCTGCAGAGCAAGCGAAAAAAATCGAAAAAGAGAAGAATATTATTGTGATTTCTTCTAAAACAGTTCCACAAGGAATTTCAGCAATGATTTCTTTTGCAGAAGATTTATCCCCAGAAGAAAATTTTGAAGTTATGAATGAAGAAATTAATCATATTAAATCAGGTCAAATTACTTATGCAGTAAGAGATACAGAAATAGATGATAAAAAAATAATGCAAGGCGATTATATGGGAATTGGTGACAAAACAATAGTATCTGTTGGAAAAGATGTTGATATTGTTACTAAGGAACTTATTGAAGAATTAATAGATGAAGATTCTGAATTAATAAGCTTATATTATGGGTCTGATGTTACACAGGAACAAGTAGATGCTTTATCAGAGTCATTAGAAGAGTTATATCCAGATGTAGACGTTGAAGTGAATTGTGGTGGACAACCAATTTATTATTATATTTTATCAGTTGAGTAGAATGTGAATTATGGAATTAAAGAAGTTAAATGGAATTGGAGATAAAACAGCAAAGTTATTTTATAATCTTGGGATTTTAGATACTGATGATTTATTATATTTTTATCCACGTGATTATGATATTTATAAAAATCCTCAAACAATAGAAGTGATGGTTGAGGGTGGAACTTATGCTGTTTATGGCACTGTTGTAAGTGATTGTGAATTACATAAAACAGCTAGGTCTGTTTTGCTATCTGTGTATATTACGGACCAAGAAGGAAAGCGCATGAAACTTACATGGTTTAATATGCCTTTTTTGAAAAATAAATTAAAAAAAGGATTCCAATCTATTTTCAGAGGCAAGGTTGCTTGTAGAGGCAACCTTGTTTTTATGGAACAACCCATTATATATACAAGAGATGAATATTCGAAAAAAACAGATACTTTGCAACCCAAATACCCATTAACACAGGGTATGACCAATAATATGGTCATAAAAGCATTAAAGCAATGTTTGTCTATGAATTATAACTTAGATGAGTTTTTGCCATTATGGATTATAAAAAAATACAATTTAATTTCATTGGAACAAGCAATGTTTGGCATTCATTTTCCTGAAAATCAAGAAAAACTACAACAATCAAGATATAGGATTATTTTCAATGAGTTTTTTATATTTTGTATGCAAATACAATTTCGAAAAAAGAGTAGATTGGTTGACAATAATAATTTTATGACAAAGATTGACCCTGTAGTAAGTGAATTATCCAATTATTTGGGATTTCATTTAACAAAAGGACAAGCCCTAGCATATCAAGAGATTACAAAAGACATGGCAAGTAATAGAACAATGAGTAGGCTTGTTCAAGGAGATGTTGGATCTGGAAAAACTATTATCGCATTTATGGCTATAATAAATGGTGTATTTTCTGGATATCAAACAGCAATTATGGCACCTACTGAAGTTTTAGCAAAGCAACATTATGAAGCTTTTGTAAATTTGATGGAAAAAATGAATAAGCAAATAGATTGTGTACTTTTAACGGGAACATTAAAAACATCCGAAAAAAGATTGGCTTATGAAAAAATCAAAACAGGAAAAGCACAGGTGATTATTGGGACGCATGCTTTAATATCCGAAGGCGTTGAATTTTCAAATCTTGGATTGGTTGTAATTGATGAACAACATCGATTTGGCGTTAGACAACGCGGGAATTTACAACAAAAAGGAAAGTCTCCCCATGTTTTGGTTATGAGTGCAACACCAATACCAAGGTCTTTAGCGATTATTTTATATGGAGATTTGGATATTTCAATTATAAATGAGAAGCCATCTAATAGATTAGAGATTAAAAACTGTGTAGTAAATAGTGGTTATCATAAAAATGCATATAGATTTATTTTAAAAGAATTACAAAAAGGACATCAAGCATATGTGATATGTGCAATGGCTGAGGATAGTGAAAATATTGAAGCTGAAAATGTAATGGAATATACAGAGGAATTAAAAAAAGTTTTTCCAAATGATGTTACAATTCAGGCACTTCATGGTAAAATGAAAAATGAATTAAAAAATAAAATTATGGATGAATTCACAAATGGGGATATTCAGATACTTGTTTCAACAACCGTAGTTGAAGTGGGAATTAATGTTCCTAATGCAACAGTAATGATGGTTGAGAATTCTGAACGATTTGGGCTTGCTCAATTACACCAATTGCGAGGAAGAGTTGGAAGAGGTAAGGATCAATCATTTTGTATTTTCGTAAGCGATACGAAAAATCCTGCAACAAAAGAACGATTGGAAATTTTAAAAGATAGCAATGATGGCTTTTATATTTCGGAAAAGGATTTAAAGTTACGGGGTCCTGGAGATATGTTAGGGACAAGACAAAGCGGGGATTTCGAATTTGTAATGGGAGATGTTTTTGGAG
>JBFHFI010000186.1:0-4536 GCA_041583675.1 Butyrivibrio sp.
ATTTTTAGAAGAACAAAAGTTATATACGGAGAATTGGAAGGATGCAAATGAATCCCTTTTAAGTGGATTACAGGGACAAAGTGTTTCAAGTATTATGATACAAGTTTTTGTAATGGTATCAGTTGTGTTAGGAATTTCCAGTGTACTTGCAATTACAGTTATTCAAAAATCCAGACAAATAGGAATACTAAAAGCGATGGGATTAAAAAATCGTACAGCAAGTTATGTGTTTTTATCTGAAGGGTTAATGATTGGATTAGTTGGTGCAGCCTTGGGAATATTATTAGGAGTTGGATTAGGATTGTCTTTTACAACATTTGTTAGAAATTCAGATGGTACGGCAGTAATTGATATAACAATCAGTAGTTCATTTATTATATTGTCTGGATTTATTGCAATAGGTGCATCTTTATTTGCATCCTTGATACCAGCAATTAAATCTACAAAATTAAATCCAATTGATATAATTAGAAATAATTAGAAGGGAGATTTGTATGAATACGGTATTAGAATTAAAAAAAATAAATAAAATATATGGTAAAGAAATTCAGACACATGTATTACACGATATTGACCTTCAAGTTGAGGAAGGATCTTTTAATTCCATAATTGGTCAATCGGGAAGTGGTAAAAGTACTTTATTGAATATTATTGGAACACTTGATAAACCTACATCAGGAGAAATGATTATTAATGGGATTAATGCTGCACAAATGACACCAAATAAATTGGCGGATTTAAGAAATCAGACGCTAGGATTTATTTTTCAATTTCACTATTTACTCCCTGAATTTACCGCAATAGAAAATGTATTAATGCCTTATCAAATAAAACATGGGAAAGTGAATCCTGAAATTATAAAAAAAGCGGAAGAATTTATGGATCTAGTGGGCTTATCAAATGTAAAAGATAATCCAGCATCTAGAATGTCAGGAGGACAGCAACAAAGAACGGCAATCGCAAGAGCTTTAATTAATGAACCTAAAATTATTCTTGCAGATGAGCCTACAGGTAATTTGGATACGGATTCTACGGAAAATGTATATGAGATTCTACGTGAAATAAATGAGAAATATAAAACCACCTTTATGATTGTAACTCATGATAAAAAAATCGCAGAAAAAGCAGATAGAATTATAGAAGTGAAAGATGGAAGAATTAATATGGATCTATATAAATAGATTATATTGTTTTATTAAAATAGACATGTTACGTGAACATGTCTATTTTTTATGTGAAAATACAATATTTTCTCATGGAATTCATTGTTTATTCATTTTACGAACACTTAAAAGGTTTATATTAAGACTATTATTAGTTTTAGATAAAGGAGATATTATGGATAAATCATTTTATGCATTTGGAACTATGAATTTTATTCGTATAGATTCAGAAATGGATTATACGCATACGGAATCAGTACTGAATCAAGTAGTAAATATATGTAATGAATTAGATGATAGATTTTCTGTATTTAAATTGGAAAGTGATATTACAAAAATAAATCGTTCAGCAGGAAAACGAGCAGTAAAAGTACATCCTACAACCATTGAATTAATACAAAAAAGTTTATATTATTCAGAAATATCTTCTGGGGCATTTGATATTACAATAGGTTCGGCCATGAATATGTGGGGATTTGGAAGTGATAAACAACAAAGACCAACTGAAAAACAAGTAAAAGCTGTGAAAAAATTAGTGAATTATAAATCTATAAGAATAAATGAGTCCAAAGGATCTGTTTTACTGCTTGAAAAAGGACAAAAAATTGATCTTGGTGGAGTTGTAAAAGGCTATGCTTGTGATAGAATAAAACAATATTTAGAATATAAAAATATAAAAAGTGGGATCCTTAATTTTGGAGGATCTGTTATGACAATTGGAGAGAAAAATTCGGAAAGTCCATGGAGAGTAGGAGTACAAAATCCTTTGAAAGAAAGAGGAGAAAGTATTGGTGTTGTTTTACTAAAAGATGAGGCTATGGTAACTTCTGGAATTAATGAAAGATATTTTGAAGAACAAGGAATAAGGTATCATCATCTTTTGGATACAAAAACATTATTTCCTGTAAAAACAGGAGTATTAAGTGTAACAGTTACCAATGGACCAGGATTAATATTAGACATTATGGCAACAACTCTTTTTGTTATGGGAGTTGAAAAAGGGATTCCGCTGGCAGAGCAAGTGGGTGTTGAGGCATTGTTTTTACTAGAAGATGGTAAAATGTATGCTACACAGGGATTTAAAGATGGGAAATATAGATTGCAAGAATTACACTCAAAAATAGGAGCTTAGGCATTATATGAAAAAATTAATACAGCAAAGATCTATAAAAAAAATAATCCAGTTGTTATTTTTCTTGTTTTTACCAGCTTTATTTATACAAATTTATCAAAGTATTAAATCAATTGTAATTTTTCTAATACATGGGGAAGGAAGAGTAGAATCTCTTGTATTCCCTTTTATTGTTGTAGGAACAATTTCTTTGATAACTATAATATTGGGTCGTTTTTTTTGTGGTTGGATGTGTGCCTTTGGCACAATGGGGGATGTGATATTTCAATTATCACATCTAAAAAACAATAATTATAAACAGTATTTGAAAAATATAGATGGGATCCTTAAAAATATAAAATATGTATTTTTGGTTTTTATTGTAATTTTTATTTGGGGATTTCAGTTGGTATCAATACCATCAGGTACCAATCCTTGGGATTTATTTGGAGTTATGGTTTCCTTTGGAAATTGGATTTCATTAGAGGAAATTATAAGTAGTTGGTTGGTTGCAGCAATTCTTTTATTAGGTATTATTATGGGATCTATATTTGTGGAGAGATTCTTTTGCAGATACTTGTGTCCACTTGGAGCTTATTTTGGTATTATAAGTAGATTTAGAAGTCTTATTATTGTAAAAAATAAAGATAATTGTGGTGCATGTTCACTATGTACCAGCAAATGTAGTATGGGAATTGACCTTGACCATATGAATAAAGTACATAGTATGGAATGCATTAATTGTATGGAATGTATGATTTCATGTCCTAAAAAAAATGCACATATGGAATTCAATGGAACGCGAGCAAATGCAATGATAATTGGACTGTCATCATGTGCGTTACTTTCGGGAACTTATTATTTGGGTAATTTTATTGTTCAAAAATCGTTAGAGTCTGATTCTGAAATTTTCAACATAGATGAAAGTATAAAAGGAATGGCAAGTGACTTAGAAGATGGTATCTATCAAGGAACCGGAATAGGATTTCGTGGTGAAATTATATTAAATGTTACAGTTGAAAACCATATGGTAACAAATATAGAAATAGAAAGTTCAAAAGATGATGTTCAATATTTAGATCGTGCCTCTACAGTAATTATTTCGGAAATCATTAGCAATCAGTCAGTTGATGTGGATGCGGTATCAGGAGCTACTTATAGTAGTAAGGGGATTTTAGAAGCAGTTGAGAATGCAATGAATATTCAGGAAGAGAATGCAGAGGTTGAAACAGAGGAGACTTTAATTAAAGAAACAGAGGAGACTTCAATTGAAGAAACAGAGGAGATTTCAATCGAAGAAACAGAAGTTGATAAAGTATTAATAGATGGAATATATCAGGGAAGTGCAACGGGTTGGAATGGATTAACAAGTGTAGAAGTAACGGTTGAAAATGGGGACATAAAAGAAATTATAGTGTTATCTTATGAAGATGATGTACAATTCTTTCAAAAAGCACAGAATACAGTGATTAATGAAATACTAGAAGAACAAAGTTCCAATGTAGATGCGGTATCAGGAGCCACTTATAGTAGTAATAGTATTATAAATGCTGTATCAGATGCATTGGGTTGGGAGATTAAAACAACAGAAATTCAGCGAAATAATCATAGATAAAGTGGTCTATAAATTTTTATGAATCCCATGAAAATAATGTCTGATTTTTTTAGAGCGGATCAAAAGAATATAAACAAGTGCAGTTACAGGAATAATAATAATGCATCCAATACAAGAAATTAGAATCATGGAAACTTCTTGGATAAAAGATTTTGAATTAATTGTTTTTATAAATGAGTAGTTGTTAATAGAATAAAGTAATATTAATAAAATAGATTCTCCCATAGCAACAAAGGAAAGTGTATTAATTGTAGTTCCCATGATGTCTTTTCCAATGGAATTTGCACTGTGAAATAGTTGTTTGGAAGAAAGGCTTTTATTATTATGACGAATTTCGTTTAAAGCGGTGGAAATAGAAATGCTTGTATCTGATATTGCACCCAATATTCCCCAAATAAAGCTCATAATTAGAAGATTATACATTTTTAGATTTACAGCGGAAGCATAGTACTCGGTACTATCTACACGGGATTCAATTTCATTTAAACCACTTAAATGTCCACGTAATGCAATCCAAAGAATAAAACCACTGAGAATAAAAGCAACAGTAAGTGTGGAAATAAAAGCACTTGCTGTTTTTATATTATAATCATTTTGAAAAATAATAGTTAGAAAACAGAATATAATAGAACTTAAAAAAGTAATAA
>JBFHFI010000187.1:0-4517 GCA_041583675.1 Butyrivibrio sp.
CATATGGAATTCGTGATGGTAGAAGTATTAGTTTTGAAGATTTTTCTACACTTTTATTTACTTATCCAACTAATAAAGAACAAAACAAAATTGGGACTATCTTTACCCAACTTGATAACCTTATCACCCTTCATCAACGTAAGTTAGAAAAATTAGAGAATATTAAGAAATCACTGTTAGATAAAATGTTTGTATAAATTTTGGAGAATTATTTATGATATTTGATAAAGAATTAGATTTTGAAAAGGCTTTAGTTGAATCATTAACCCATAATGGCTGGGAATCCAAAGTATTAACTAATCCAACAGAAGAAGATTTACTTAGGAACTGGGCAAATATTCTTTTTGAAAATAATAGAGAGATAGACCGTTTAAATGATTTTCCTTTAACTGATGGCGAAATGCAGCAGATAATAGAACAAGTCAATGTTGCAAAAACTCCATTAAAGCTAAATGGTATCATCAATGGAGGTACCATCTCTATAAAACGTGATAATCCAAATGATGTTTATCATTTGGGTAAAGAGATAAGTTTAAAAATCTATAACCGTAAAGAAATAGCGGCAGGTCAGAGTCGATACCAAATTGCAAGACAACCTATTTTCAAGACCAAGTCTCCCATTTTAAACGATCGAAGAGGTGATGTTTTATTATTAATCAATGGAATGCCTGTAATTCATATTGAACTTAAAAGAGATGGTGTACCTATAAGTCAGGCTTATAATCAGATCGAGAAGTATTCTAAGGAAGGAGTTTTCACAAATATTTTTTCTTTAGTTCAAATTTTTGTTGCTATGAATCCCAAAGAAACTATATATTTTGCAAATCCTGGTCCTGAGGGAAAATTTAACAAAAACTTCTATTTTCATTGGGCTGATTTTAATAATGAACCAATGAATGATTGGAAGAAAATTGTTAGTAATTTTCTATCAATACCAATGGCTCACGAGTTAATTGGTTACTATACAGTGGCTGATGATGCAGATGGGGTACTTAAAGTATTGCGAAGCTATCAATATAATGCTGTCACGAAGATTTCTGATAAAGTTTCTAAAAAACATTGGGATGATAATGATCAACACGGAGGATTTGTGTGGCATACTACAGGTTCTGGTAAAACCATGACAAGTTTTAAAGCTGCTCAATTGATTGCAAATTCACAAGATGCTGATAAAGTTATTTTTCTAATCGATAGAATTGAATTGGGAAACCAATCATTGACTGCCTACAATTCTTTCGCTGAAGCAAAAGAAGAAATTCAAGCTACAGTAAATACCAATGATTTAATTAATAAATTAAAAAGTGATGATCCTGCAAACATATTGATTGTAACTTCCATTCAAAAGATGAGTAATATCAAAGAAGAAGATAGTTTCTTAAAAGAGAGAGACATCGAAATCATGAATTCCAAGAGAATTGTTTTTATTGTTGATGAAGCACATAGGTCAACTTTCGGTGATATGTTATTCACAATTAAAAATACGTTCACAAATTCTCTTTTCTTTGGTTTTACGGGAACACCTATAAGAGAAGAAAATAAAAAGAAAGATAGTACAACCTCCAGTATTTTTGGAGATGAACTGCATAGATATAGTATTGCAGATGGTATAAGGGATAAGAATGTCTTAGGCTTTGATCCTTATAAAATCTTAACATATAGAGATAAAGATTTGAGAGAGCAAGTTGCTCTTCATCAAGCACATGCAAAAACAGTAGAAGAAGCAATAGAAGATCCAGCTAAAAGCAAAGTGTACTATAAATTTATAAGCTCTTCACAGACGCCTATGGCAACCTATTATGATAAAGATGGAATTAAACATAGGGGTATAGAAGATTATATCCCCAATGCTCAATATTCTCTAAAAGTACATAAAGAAAAGGTTATTGAAGATATTCTTGAAAACTGGGTAAGATTCAGCAGAAATGGCAAATTTCATGCTATTTTTGCAACTAATAGCATCAATGATGCTATTGATTATTATCGATTGATGAAACAAACAAATTCTAAATTGAGAATTACTGCTTTGTTTGATCCTAATATTGATAATAATGATAATGCAGCCTTCAAAGAAGATGGATTGGTTGAAATATTAGAAGATTACAACAAAATATACAATCAACATTTTTCATTGAAAAATCATTCTAAATTCAAAGAAGATGTAGCTTCCAGACTAGCACATAAGGATTTGTACAAATTAATTGACTCAGACTCAAGCAAAAAACTTGATATTTTGATAGTAGTTGACCAAATGCTCACTGGATTCGATTCTAAATGGGTAAATACTTTATACTTGGACAAATTATTAGAAAATGAAAATATTATTCAAGCATTCTCTCGCACAAATAGATTGTTTGGTGATAGCAAACCATTTGGTATAATACGATATTACAGAAAGCCTCATACCATGGAAAAGAACATTGAAAATGCAGTAAAGCTTTATTCAGGCGATTGTCCTAGAGAGTTATTCGTTCAAAAAATTGGTCCAAACCTTGCTAAGATGAATGAGAAGTTTGATGATTTAATAAATCTGTTTAAAGTAGCTAACTGTCCCAATCTCGAAAAATTACCTGATTCCAATAGCGAAAAAGGTAAATTTGCGACTTTATTTAAAGAGATGAACACTTATTTAGAATCAGCTAAAATCCAAGGTTTTAGATGGGATGTTTCGACTTATGATATTGAAGATACAGAAAATGAGACAACAACTTCCATTGATGTAGATCTTGATGAAACCACATATCTAATTTTAGCTGAACGTTATAAAGAATTAGCTAGAGAGGTTCCACAAAATGATGGAGATGATGATACTGGACCAATTACATTTGATATTGATGGTAATTTAACAGAGATAGATACCTCTGTTATTAACTCAGAATATCTAAATGAACGATTCAGTAAATATCTAAAATCCCTTGATGATGATTCCATTGGTGAAGAACAAAAGGAAAGGTTATTAATTGAATTACATAAATCTTTTGCAACGTTAACACAAGAAGAACAAAAATATGCAAACATTTTTCTTCATGATGTTCAAAGTGGAGATGCTGTATTATCAAGTGATAAACAATTCAAAGATTATGTCACAGAATATCAATTTAATGCAAAAAATGACCAGATTTTTAAGATGTCACAGGCATTAGGTTTAGATGAATCAAAGCTAAGAAAGTTTATGAATTCAGATATTACCGAGCAAAATATTAATGAGTTTGGAAGACTAGATGATTTAATTAACTCCATCGATAAGAAGAAAGCAAGAAGCTTCATAGAATCAAATTTAGGTAAGAAATTAAAGCCATTTCAAGTCAATATTAAGATTTATGAATTTTTAAAGAACTTTATAATTAAAGGTGGTATAGATATTTAGCATTTAATAATTATTTATAATCTAGCATAATATAGAAGATAGGAGTAATAAGAATTATTTCATTACTCCTATCTTTTTAGTTTGTAATTCTTTATCAGCGTAATAAGAAGGAGGAATTTATAAATGTTAGATATAATAAATAATACTGATTTATTTTTAAAGTATTATTCACAATGGATAAGTATTTACAAAGAGGGTGCAATCAGAAATGTCACAATGATCAAATATCATCAAACCGAGGTATGGTTAGATAAATTAATCCCTGGTCTACGTATCTGTGATATGGATAGATTGTCATATCAAAATTTACTTAATGAATATGCTAAATGTCATGAACGACAAACAACAATGGATTTCCATCATCACCTGAAATCTGCAATATTAGATGCTGTAGATGAAGGTTTGATAGAAAGAGATCCTACAAGAAAAGCAGTAATTAAAGGTAAGCCCCCTAGAAATAAAAAACCGAAATTTTTAAATCAATTTGAACTTCAAACTTTGTTATCTAATCTTGATTTAGGAAACGAAATAAATTGGGATTGGTTGATTTTATTAATAGCTAAAACAGGTTTACGATTTTCAGAAGCCTTAGCATTGACTCCAAATGACTTTGATTTTTCACATCAAGTATTGATTGTTAATAAAACGTGGAACTACAAGGGAAAAGGTGGTTTTTTACCTACGAAGAATCGTTCATCGATCAGAAAAGTTCAAATAGATTGGCAGTTAGTTATACAATTTTCAGAACTTATAAAAAATAAGGATAAAGAAAAACCAATATTTGTGAATGGCAAAGTTTATAATTCTACAGTAAATGGAGTATTATATAGACATTGCAAAAAGGCTGATCTCCCAACAATTACAATCCACGGCCTTAGACATACTCATGCTTCCCTACTTTTATTTGCGGGAGTAACAATTGCCAGTGTAGCAAGAAGACTGGGACATTCAAGCATGACAACAACTCAAAAAACTTACTTGCATATCATCCAAGAACTAGAAAATAAGGACATTGATTTAGTAATGAGAGCTGTTTCTAGTTTAATCAATTAATTATTACTTACGCTGATGAAGGGTGATAAGGTTATCTATATCCGAAAAAAGTTTACCAATTTTTTGTTGTTCTTTAACTATGCTAGGTAAAAGTAATGAA
>JBFHFI010000188.1:0-4513 GCA_041583675.1 Butyrivibrio sp.
TGGAAGTGATGATAATGCTGCTTTACTATAAAAAGCAAATTTTTCAATATCTTCATGAATATATCCATAGGGTTTATATCCATTAAAATAATAATTATTATCTATAAAATAAAACACCACTCCATTATATTCCATTTCCAAAACACCAACATATTGACTTCTCCATGAAAGATCCATGTAAAAATTAGAAATAAACTTCATCTGAGATTTAAATTCTTCAGAAATACATTGATAATTTGGAAGCATAACTCTTACATCATACTCTTCTTTATTAAAATATCTTGGTAATGACCCAGCAACATCAGCAAGTCCTCCTGTTTTTACAAACGGAACCGCCTCAGAAGCAATAAACAATATGTTTTTCATCTGCCTACCTCCCCACGTAATCTCACCATTATTTTATCATATACTACTCTAATAATAAACCTCAATTCATCTGTGATTTTAATTTTTGTTTTTGTTGATTCGCCAATACTTTCATTTGTTTTGCATTTTCAATCACAATTTCAGTAATCTCAGTTCCTCCCAATAATCTAGATAACTCCTGGGTAGATTCCATATCATCAATGGCACGAATATTGGTTGTTGTAAATGTATCTATCAAATTTTTTTCAATTAAAAAATGATGATCAGCCATTGCTGCGATTTGTGGTAAATGTGTAATACAAATCACTTGATGCTTATCAGAAATCACAATCATTTTTTCCGAGACCTTTTGTGCTGTACGTCCACTAATTCCTGAATCAATTTCATCAAAAATCAAGGTATCAATTTCATCTTTTCCAGCTAAAACGGATTTTATTCCCAACATAATCCTTGATAATTCGCCTCCAGATGCAATTTTAGCCAAAGGTTTTAACCCTTCTCCTGGATTTAAAGAAATCATAAACTCAGCCTCATCACATCCATTGATTGTGGGTTCCTTATCCGATGTAATCTGTATTTGAAAATCCACTTGCCCAAAATTCAAATCTTCCAAAGCTTTTTTTATTTTTCCACCTAAAATAACACTATCTTTTTTCCTGATTTCAGATATTTTTTTACAAATTTCTTCAACCTTTGCCTTCTTAATATTTACTTTTGATAATGCCTCTTCATGTCTAATATCATACTCTTTATAAAATTCAAGCTTATTATAAGATTCTTCCAAATGATTTTTTATATCTGAAATAGAACCTCCATATTTGGATTTTATTGTATTAATTAAATTATATCTATTTTCAATATATATATATCTTTCTTGATCAAATTGACTATCTTCAATATATCCATGTACATCATGAATAAAATCTTGCAATAAACTATCAATATCGCTAATTTGAGTCTGTAAAGATTGTAAAGCTTCATCATATTCAACCACTGAATGAATGGCCTGATATGATTTTTCAATTGATAAACTTACACTATTGGAATTACTATCATTTAATAATGTTTCAATTAGATCCATTTGCGATATAATTTGTTTTGAATGATTAAATTTTCTGTAAGTTTGTTCAATTTCTTCATCTTCATTATCTTGTATTTCAGCTTTTTCAATTTCATCAATTTCAAATTTTAAAAAATCTATATTTCTATTTTTTTCATCTTCACCTATATTGAATTCCTTTAAAAAATCCAATGCTAATTTTAATTCTTTAAATTCTGATTTTAATTCGTCTTTTAAAGGTGCTAATTCACTTTTGGCATATTTATCAACAATATCCAAATGATTTGACTTATATAATAGAGATTGGTGATCATGTTGTCCATGTATATCTATAAAATTTTCAGTCACTTTTTTTACTATGGCGGCACTCACTGTCTCTCCATTAATTTTCATAGTACTATGGCCTTGCATTATTTTTCTTGAAATAGTAATACGGCCTTCTTCAAGAAAAATATTTAAATCATTTAATTTTTGAATTGAATTTTCATCCTGCACTTGAAATGTCAATTCAACCAATGCATATTTCCCATGTTTTCCAATAACATCCGTCCCTGCTTTCGCACCTAATGCAAGATTTACAGAACCCATTAATATAGATTTACCAGCTCCTGTTTCTCCTGTTAGAATATTGAGACCGGATTTAAATTCAATTTCTACCTCTTCAATTAGCGCAAGATTTTTAACATATAAAGTATTTAACATTGCATGCTCCCTTTCCACAGAAAGATCTTTTTTTCGTTTATTAAACTTTAATTCTCACTCACAACTTTACGTATTTTTTCCATCAATTGAATTGTATCGTCCACCGATCTAATTGCACACATAATCGTATCATCCCCCGCAATTGTACCTACTATTTCATTCCACTGCATTGAATCCAATGCTGTAGCAACTGCCATTGCCATTCCTGACACTGTTTTAATCACAAGAATATTTTGTGCCATATCCATTCCAGAAAAACCTTCTCTTAAAACTCTTTTGTATTTATTTCCAAGTTCAGAATCTGATTTGTAATAAGAAACATATTTTTGTTTTCCTTCTACTGACATTTTAGTTAATTTCAATTCTCTAATGTCTCTCGAAACTGTTGCCTGTGTAACATTATATCCTTCTTGATTTAAAGCATCTGCCAAATCTTCTTGTGTTTCAATTGTGTTTTTATTAATGATTTCTAATATTTTACTATGTCTTTCAACTTTCAATATAAACACCCCTCTATATATTCTAAGATAATTTATTCCTAAGTATTTGTAAAAAATTATATTTTTGAGTTCTAATTAATCTTGCAGGTTTTAAAAATTTCTTTACAACTATTTTATCCCCTGATATTAATTGTTCATATTTATCCCCATCAAAAGTAACAACGCGTTCTTCTCTTTCACTTCTTGCAGCACTCATCCTTATTTCCAAAACATCATCACCATCAAAAATAACACTACTTTTATTTAAAACATGAGGACAAATCGGAGTCATAACAATTGTTTTCGTATCTGGTTTAATAATAGGTCCTCCTGCTGAAAGGTTATAAGCTGTAGATCCTGTCGGAGTTGCAACAATTAAACCATCAGCTGGATAAGATGTTAGATACTCATTATTTACAAATATATCAAAATTAATAATCCTTAAAGGACCCATTCTATTAATTACAATATCATTTAAAGCAATCCCCTTACATATTAATTGTTCATCTCGATAAACTTGTCCTTCCAGTATCAATCGTTCATCTATATAATATTCATCTTTTATTAAATGGTCTAATGCATCAAAAACTTGCACTGGATCTATTTCTGTTAGATATCCCAAAGTTCCAATATTAACCCCTAAAACAGGTATACAAATTTCACTTAAATCTCTTGCTGCCTGAATTAATGTTCCATCACCACCTAATATAATTACACATTCCGTGTTTTTCGGTATTCTGTCCACTTCTGCATAATTATAATTATTAGAATAATTTTTTTGACAGGTACATTGTTTTCCCTTGGATAGAAGATATTCACATATCTGATTTGTCAATTGAAACTGTAGGTCTTTTTCTGTATTTGTAATTATATAAAACTGATTCATTTTATACCCCTTATAGTTTTCTATGTGACTGCTCAACAACTTCATCTATATCTATTTCTTGCAATTGACCAATTTCTTGATCTGTTTTTTTTAAATATGCTAGATATTCAATATTCCCTTCTGGCCCTTTTACCGGAGAATAATCCAATCCCTGAATATTAAATCCAATAGACTGTGCAAAATCTAGAACCATATGGATTACTTCTTTATGAACTTGAATATCTCGAACAACTCCTTTTTTTCCAACCTTTTCTCTTCCTGCTTCAAATTGCGGTTTAATTAAACATACAATTTCTCCATTTTCTTTTAGTAAGTTTTTGACAGGAAGCAATACTTTAGTGAGCGAAATAAAAGAAACATCTATACTCGCAAAATCCAAGATATCCTCTATGTTTTCAGGCAAAACATATCTAATATTCGTTTTTTCCATAACAACAACTCTATTATCTTGTCTTAATTTCCATGCCAATTGTCCATGCCCTACATCCACAGCATATACTTTTTTTGCTTTATTCATTAACATACAATCTGTAAATCCTCCTGTAGATGACCCTACATCCATACAAATTGAATCTTCCAACACAACAGGAAATACTTCCATGGCTTTTTCAAGTTTTAGTCCACCCCTGCTTACATATTTAAGTGTACTGCCTCTTACTTCAATTAAAGCAAGCTGATCAAAAAAAGAACCCGCTTTATCTTCTTTTTGACCATTGACATATACAATTCCTGACATAATAATTGCTTTTGCTTTTTCTCTTGATTCTGCAAATCCTCTGTTTAAAAGGAGAACATCTAATCTTTCTTTCATTCATTTAACCTTCTTATAATTTTATCTGTTATACTTTTTGAATCATATCCATAAACTTCACAAATTTCATTAACATCTCCATGAGGTATATATTCATCTGGGAACGCAATATTCAACACTTTGACCTGAGGATTTTTCTTATATACATATTCTAATACACTTGCACCAAATCCACCAATGAATATGTTTTCTTCTATTGTAACAATTAA
>JBFHFI010000189.1:0-4508 GCA_041583675.1 Butyrivibrio sp.
CATATATTTAGAGGCTTCTTTATTCAATTTTTTTTAAATTCTAATTAGTTACTATAAAATATTTCTTTATTTCCTCT
The DNA here is from genome assembly GCA_041583675.1 of Butyrivibrio sp. Classification (GTDB taxonomy): domain Bacteria; phylum Bacillota; class Clostridia; order Lachnospirales; family Lachnospiraceae; genus Eshraghiella. Next base: position 78 of record JBFHFI010000189.1, read on the forward strand.
ACATCTGGGACACGTCCCATTACCTTTACCTGTTCATCTATAACCAATGCAGGTGTTTTCATAACTCCATATTCTAAAAATTTATCAATCTCTTTTATTTTTTCAATGCTAGCTTCAATCTCCAATTCTCTTGTTGCTTTCTGAACATTTTCTTCTAATTTCTTACATTTTGAACATCCTGATCCCAATACTTTAATTATCATTTTCGCTCTCCTTTTTATCTATATACAATATATCCTGCCATCATCGCTATAACTGCGGATAGTATAATTACCAATCCAATATAAGTTAATGTCTTTTTTATTCCCATAACCTTACCAATCACTATCATATTAGGCAAACTCAGGGATGGTCCTGCTAATAACAAAGCTGTAGCTGGCCCTTTCATCATTCCTAAAGTCATAAAACTATTTACAATAGGTACTTCTGTCAATGTAGCAAAATACATAAAAGCTCCAAAACCAGCAGCAATTAAGTTAGCCCCCAAAGAATTGTTTCCCACAAATTTCACCATAACCTCTGGTGGAATAATTGCTTCAATCACTCCTGCCAAAAACACACCCACAATAAACAAAGGTACTATTTTCTTCGCCAACCCAAATGTAGCTTTACTCCATTCTATTAATTCATTTTTTTTAAAAAATAAAACTAATTCAAAAAATAGACCCACCAATAAAATTATTGTAGTAATAGGGTGTTTTACTCCTGATAATAAAATTCCAATTAAAAGTAAAAAAAATAAAATATTTTGCCATATTTTTCTACTATTATCATCTTCAATATGAAACATAGAATCATTTTCATCCACGTTTTCAGATTTATTAAATAAAACAAACATAATAAATCCTATAATAATCGATAAAATTACCGCACCTATTACCCTAACAAATCCAATATCCACACCTATAAAGCTAAATGTAAAGGTAATTGCTAATATATTAATTGCCGGCCCCGCAAAAAGAAATGTAACAGCAGGTCCTATCCCTGCCCCTTTCTTCCTTATACTTGCAAACATTGGCAATACTGAACAAGAACACACTGCAAGTATTGCTCCTGAAACCGATGCAATTATATAAGAAAGCCCTTTTTTTGCATTAGGACCAAAATATTTAATCACCGCCCCTTGTGACATAAACTGTGAAATAGCTCCTGATAAATAAAACGCTATTACTAACATTATAATCCTACTTATGGTCAAATAATCAACCAATGCTTGCCATCCTGCTAATAAAATTTCTAGTATGGTATCCATACAATATTTTCCTCCAATTCAATATGATTTTCTAAATATAAAAGAAAATCAATATCCTCTCCACCTACAATAGCAAAAATTTCTAGTTGTTTTCATTGTTTCCTCCTTGTTCCATAGATTCTATACATATTGTTTTACAACTTGAAAAATATATGTCTTTATTCTTGAGTGATTTTCTATCTTTCTCTAATATTGGATATTGATGCATATTCTCCAATATATTTTGAATTAATTTTTTTATTACATCATCTTGTTTTTTCAAGGAATACATAATATATTTTTCCCTTCTCTCGGTATTCACATAATTTAACTCTCTTAATTTTGTAAGATGTTTTGATATTTTAGGCTGAGATAAATTCATGATTCCACACATTTGGCATACATATAAATCTTCTTGTGCAAGTAATATTACAATTCTCAATCTTGTTTCATCAGATATTAGTTTAAAAAATTCCGTTAGATATAACATATATACCTCCTTCTTAAATACTCATATACCCTTTTGCGTATATGAGTATTTTATTCTTATTATGAGCATATGTCAATTATAAATATAAAAAAGTAACCTCTCTATGTTGGACAAATAAAATCTTCCATAGAAAGGTTACTTTTTTATTTTTTTAAATCATTTTATATGCTTTTAAAAGTTTTTCAAGATCTGTATCTTTTACTGCTTTTAATCCTTTTTTCAAGATAAATCTCTCTTTAAAACCTAACTTCATGTCTGTAACTTTTTTACCATCTCTTAATTCAACGGTTGCATTTAACAAATCTCTTACATCAAATACACTTCCCCATACTTCTGGAACCCCTCTATCTACATTCAATAGTGTATATACTGCTTCCATACCTGTACGAATAGAATATTCTGTTGTAAATATAGTATCACGAACTGTTTCTGCAAACTGTCCTAAAAATGCAAAATTAACAGCTCCTTCTGGAACAACCTTTGGTCTATCTCCTGCTTCTCTTGGCATAAAGAACGCTGTAATATACGGCATCATACAAGGAATCGTATTCGCACTATTTTCTGCCAATTCTGGAATTTCATCCACAGGAACACCCATATGATATAACCATTCCATACAGATTTCTTTTCCTGTACAATCTCTCATTGCTTTTTTCACAAAGTTCCCAGGTTTATCACTGAATAATCCATAAATCCATCCAACTAATTGATCTTTTGGCTGATTTGTAAACTGTGGTTGCCTATTAAATGTCCAGCTTAACAACCAATTTGAATCTTCTGCTGTTACAATTCCTCCCGTTACAACCTTACCTGAGAACGGATCTCTTTTACATATTTTCTGTACATATTGAGGTATCTTTTGATCCAATGTAGTTACTGTTGCACTCATCCAATTACTTTGCTCTGTATTATGACAGAATTTTTCAGGATTTCCAAATGATGGATCTTGTGCGGCTATTTTACGCCACATATCCCAACCACCACCGGGTTTGATTTCAGTATTAAATTCAGCGACCTGATTTTGACTACCCAATGAGGAATTTTCTACACAACCACCATTTGTAATAAATACCATATCATTTTCTGTCAAATCTATATAATCAGTTTTTCCCTCTTTTATATACTCTATTTGCTTTGCTACTTTCTTATTTTTATTAATATCAAATATTACATTTACAACTTTTGTATCATAATGAAATTGAACTCCAAATGATTCTAAATAACGAACCATTGGTAAAATCATTGATTCATATTGATTATATTTTGTAAATCTAAGTGCTTTGAAATCTGGCAAGCCACCTACATGATGAATAAATCTCCTGATATAGAGTTTCATTTCTAATGCACTATGCCAATTTTCAAATGCAAACATTGTTCTCCAATATAGCCAAAAATTAGATTCTAATACTTCATTACTCCAACATTCATCTATTCTTTTATTATATAGTTTTTCATCAGGTGTAAAAAACAATTCCATAATCTCCATTGCACCTTTATCCGAAAGCCCAAACTCTCCATGGGTTTCCCCTGGTTTACCTTGTTTTATTGTTGTTCGCATCAATGATGAATTAGGATCTTTTTTATTTAACCAATAATATTCGTCTAATACACTAACATTATCTGTTTCTATAGATGGAATATCTTTAAACAAATCCCACATGCACTCAAAATGATTATCCATCTCTCGTCCACCACGCATTACATAGCCTAATTGATCATACTCAAAACCATCACATGCTCCACCTGGAATTGGATCTTTTTCCAATATATGAATTCGTTCCCCTTTCATCTGACCATCTCTAACCATAAAACATGCTGCTGCAAGTGCTCCCAATCCTGAACCTATAACATATGCTGATTTATTATCAACACCTTCTGGTTTAACCGGTTTTGAAAAAGCCTCATAATTACCACTTGAATAATACATAACTACACCTCTTTCTGTTTTCTTTTCTTATTTCTATTTTAAAACTTATCCCAACACTAACCAATATACAAAAAAGAACCATTGATAAAAATTTTATCAAATAGCCCTTTTTGTATAGTAATTTGTAATCATTATTTGTCAATTCTATAGTTATACAATGCTTTTTCAATATCTCTATAAATTAAAGTACTTAATCGATCGATTATTTTTTCTGGATTCTCTTTCATATCTTGCTTAATCCAATTTAATACAATTCCCACAAAAGCATATTTATAGAAATCAGCAATAAAAATTTGATCTTCTTCTCTTACAGATAACCCTACTGATTTTTCTTTTACAACCCCAATCAATAATTCAAAAGTCACTTCATATAAATATTTTTCCACCTGTTCTCGACTAACACAATTATATACATTCATAATAAATGGTTTGTTTTTTAAAACTGTCTCAAATATTTGCAAAAAACCTTGCTGCCAAGTTTTATATGTTTTCTTCCCTTCAATTGCAATTCTAGCATCCTCCATACAAGACCATTCAACAAGGTCATATATATCCTTAAAATGATAATAAAAGGTCATTCTATTAATTCCGCAATCTGTGGCTATATCATTAATTGTAATTTTATTTAATGGTTTTTTTAATAATAAATTTTTTAGAGACGTTTCCAAAGCTTTTTTTGTTAATTCTGACATATCCATGCTCCTGTAAAGTTTCTCTTAATATTATATACTGTAAAAACATATAAGACTAGATTTTTCAACAACTTCTTTTTAAAATAAATAA
>JBFHFI010000190.1:0-4502 GCA_041583675.1 Butyrivibrio sp.
AGTAGATGGCATGTATTGCTTAACAAAGAAATTAAGAGGTATTTGTGGATAAAAATGTGATATACTAACAAAAAAGCAAATCTTATAAATCACAGAGGGATTATTCTATCTTTCTTTTTCCGACGATAAATTAACGCAACCCCTCTTTATTCTTTTATTGCTGTACTCACTCATTTATCCTATACTACATTTAAGAAAATAATTATTTTATAAAAATATTCTATGGAGGTTCTATGAAAAAAAAATTATATGTTCTGTTTTTATTATTGTTTATTAGTTCTTTTTCTCTAACCGGATGTTTTTTCGTAATTGGAGTTTTTTTTGATGATGATTCTAATTCTTCTCCCAAAGAATGCTCTAATATTATAAATCCAACTGATCCAATTGAAAATTCCACCACGGATTCTATACAAAATACCACCGTAAATACCCTTGCACAGTTAACCATCTTATTAGATTTTCAAGACCAACCTTTGCAAACTTCACAAAGCGATTGGTCCGACCTATATTTTAATCCGACCAAAAAAAGTGTCGCAAAATATTACAACGATGTATCTTATGGCCATCTTAATATAATACCCGCACAGGAATCTTACGATCTTGCCAATGATGGAATTATTATAATTCATGTAAATAATATTCATCCTAATTTAAATAGTCTTGCTCGCGAAGAGGATTTTAACGATTTTGATTACATATTAAGCGATATTTTAGCCGATGCAAGTACTTATATTGATTTTTCTTCCTATGATACCGATTATGATAATTATATTTCTAATACCGAACTATCCGTTGCTTTTATTTTTGCCGGTTACGAAGAATGTGAATACTACACTTACAGCAATGAAACTTCAGGTGTTATGATTGACTATCCCATTTACATAGATCAAACAGATCTTGCTTTACAACAATATATCTTTGCAGGTGAGCTCTCTTTTAATGTATATGGCGAAACAGATATTGCTTCTATTGGAACAATTTGTCATGAAACCGGACATATTTTAGGATTGCCTGATTTATATGACACCTCTTATCAATCCATTGGATTAGGCTTTCATTCTTTAATGTCTGAAGGCAATAATAACTCCCTTTATGGAGAATTCTCTGGATCCACCCCCTCTCCACTTATCGCTTGGTGTAAAGAATACCTAGGATATGTTACACCTTCCATTGTAAATAATGATGGTGAATTTCTATTGTACGGTCAATCCACCGATACTTATAATATTATTAAAATTAACGAAGGAAATGGTTATTATTTAATAGAAAATATAGATTTTGGAAATTGGGGTGCTGGTATAGAACCTTTTTTAACTAATAGTGGAATAGCCATTTGGTATATTAACACTGACGTTGTTACTACTACTGCAATCTCTAAAAATGAAATTAACAATATTATTGATAACAGAGGTATTGACCTCATTGAAGCAGGGGGTACTTATGATTTATACAATGAATTATTAGATTATGAACGAACTGATTACACTCACTATTTTGCAGTTGGCTATGATGACCAATATATCACTAATAACGGAACAATTATTACTATTTTAGATGAACCTTCCAATCAAATGAGAATATATATTGATTTTTATTAAAAAATAAGACCCTATGTTAATCTTAATGCTCAACATAGGGTCTTATTATATAATTAGCTTTCTTTCATTGTATTTACAAAATCATCAATTCTTTTTTCAATCTTATCTCTTAATATAAGTGCCATTTCTTTTTTCTCTTGTTGTGACCCCGTAAAATATTCCGGATCTTCCAAATCACCCCAACTTAACCTCGTAACCATTCCTGGAAAAATAGGGCAATCTTGTTCTTCACTTCTATTACATACTGTAATTACATATTTATATGTTCTTCCTTCTTTAAAAAAGTCAATAACCTTATTCGATTTTTTATTAGAGATATCAACTCCATACTCTTGCATTACTTCAATTGCTAATGGATTAATTGGCTTCACTTTATATCCACTACTTTCTGCTTCGAACACATCTCCATATTTGTGATTCATAATCGCTTCTGCTATTTGACTTCTGAATGAATTAGCAATACATACAAATAAGATTCTAATTTTTTGATTTTTCATCGCATATCCTTATATAACCACTTATATCTGTTATATTCACCTTTCATTTTTATCTAAAAACTACTACTTTAAATTATATAAGGTATTCTATATTACTTCTATCATTATTGTGTAAAGTGTTTGTAAACTATGCTTTGATTTTCTCTAATAATTTTACAGCTTCTTCTGTTTTAAGCACTTTACCATAAGATACTACTTTTCCTCCAACTACAAGAGCAGGTGTTGACATCACTCCGTATTCAGCAATTACATTAAAGTCTTTGATGTGTTCAACTGCTGTATCCATCCCTAATTGTGCTAATGCTTTTTTTACATTTGCCTCTAATTCATTACATTTTGCACAGCCTGAGCCTAATACTTTAACATATTCCTCTTTTTCTACAACTTTGCTTGCCTCTTTTTCAGCTGTACATGTTCCTTCACAACAATTTTTCTCTGTTTCTTTTTTCTTTCCAAATCCAAATAAACCCATTTTAAATTCTCCTTTTTATTTTTATATATTTTCAAATATAATATTACCTTTTCAACAAACAATTTTCTAATTCTGACAAAATTTCTCTTGCTTGCTCAAATCCTTCGTTACTTACAGAATAATGCATCCATTTTCCTTGTCTATTCGCTTCCACAAAACCAGACTCACATAAAATTTTCATATGATGGGATAGTGTTGATTGACTAATATCCAAGTCCTCTAATAATTTACAAGCACATTTGTCTTCACTTTGTAATGTTTCTAATATTAAAAGTCGATTTGGATCACAAAGTGCCTTAAAAACAACTGCCTCTTTTTCATAATTAGTTTTCATAAATTTCCCCCCTTATTAAATAAATATCAATTCTTCTTAATCTCTTTTAAATACTCCTAGTTTTGTACTAATGATATCTTTGCTTTTTCCTGTTCATGTCTATAAATAAATAACATTGCAAAGATACCTACAACAAGAAAAATAAATGCCATGTAAAAAAAGATTTGTGATGTTCCCTGATTTTTCATAACAAAACCATTCAAGCTAGTTCCAATTGCCCCACCCACAAATAAATTAAAAGATGCCAAAGACATAGCAGTCCCTCTCATTTTTGGTAATTTTTCTTGGGCTGTAGAAATCATCGTTGATTGTAATGAAATAAATGAAAATCCAAATCCCAATAGTCCAATTCCTAATACCCATATATTTTCTGAAGCAGAAAGCGTAAACAAAGATAATCCACCTATCAACCCTGCTAAAGCTAAAAATCCAGAGCCCATTTTCATCTTTAATTTAGGGGCAATTCTTCCTCCTACTACAGTTCCAACTCCATACAAGGATAGAATCAATCCTACAACTAGAATATTATACCCACTAATTTCTTTAATTAATGTTCCAGAATATGTAAAACTACCGAAGGTCGCTAATCCTAGTAAAAATATAGTGCCCACAATACTCATAAATTTTATATTTGACAATGGTTTTTTATATGCACGAACAAAATTCAAATGTTCTACTACTGGTTGATCTCTCTCAAGTACTTTTGACATAATAATTGCTAAGATAAACTCTCCAAAACCATATACAAAATATACCATTCTCCATGAACCATAAAATGAAATCGCTCCTCCAATAACGGTTGCGGTTGCACCACCTAAAAACATAAATCCCATTACTTTTCCTAGTGCTTTATGTCGATTCTTATTATCAAATGTCTGTCCTATTAAGGCTAATGTTACAGGGAAGATTCCTGCTCCAAATGCTCCATTCATTGCACGAAAAAATATTAATGAAGGCAAATTAAATGTAAAAGTTCCCAACATACTAAATATTGCTGTTCCAAATGCTGCTATATTAATAATTTTAACTTTTCCAAATCTATCTGAAACTGGCCCAAATATCAAAGTAAACGCTCCAAATGATAGCATATATGCTGTTACTGATATAGCCGCTGTACTAATTTCCAAATTAAGATCTGCTGCTATATTAATAATCAAAGGTGCCGCCGCATAATTATCACCATTGGCTAAAAATACCATTAATCCAAGAACCAATAGCATTTTTTGTTTTTTTTCCATAATATTACTTCCTTTCAATTCCTAGTCCACTCTTTTTTCTTTTTACATAATTAAAAAACTAAATGCATTAAAGAAATATCCTATTAGCAAAATACCGATAGCAACAACTGAAATAAATACTATCAATAATTTATTTTCCACCACTCTTTTTAACATTATTACTGATGGTAAACTAAGTGCTGTTACACCCATCATAAATGAAAGAATTGTTCCAACTCCAACTCCCTTTGTATATAACGCTTCTGCAATTGGAATAGTTCCAAATATATCCGCATACATTGGAATTCCTATCACTGTCGCTATAAGAACAGAAAATTTATTGTTTTCACCTAATACTGTTTGAATAAATGATTCTGGAATCCA
>JBFHFI010000191.1:0-4498 GCA_041583675.1 Butyrivibrio sp.
GATTTATATATGAGAATTTTACATTTGGCAGATTTGCATATTGGGAAAAAAGTAAATGAATTTAGTATGATTGAAGATCAAAAATATATTCTGGAGCAGTTGATTGAAATTGCAAAAGAACAACAGGTGGAAGGACTTATGATTGCAGGGGATGTGTATGATAAAAGTCAACCTACAGTAGAAGCCGTGGAGTTATTTGACCAATTTCTTACTAAAATTTCAGAATTAAAAAAACCAATTTGTATAATTAGTGGAAATCATGATTCACCGGAAAGACTTAATTTTGGTAAATATTTATTAGAGAAAAATAATTTATATATTTGTGGAGTATTTAAAGGATCCTTGGAAAAAATATCATTTACAGATGAATATGGAATGATTGACATTTATATGCTTCCTTTTGTAAAACCTGCAATGGTTAGAAACTATATAGAACAAGAAATAGAAAGTTATGATGATGCAGTACGTGTAGTTATAGAAAATACAGAAATTGATGAATCAAAAAGAAATATATTAATGGCACATCAGTTTGTAATAGGAAGTGGGAATGATCCTGAAAGATCTCAATCAGAGACAATTTCTGTAGGTGGTGTTGATAATGTTGGGGTGAATCATTTTAATAAATTTGATTATGTAGCATTGGGACACCTTCATGCTCCTCAGAGAATTTCAAGAGATACTGTAAGATATGCAGGTTCTCCATTAAAATATTCAGCATCAGAGGTAAAGCAGCATAAAGGTGCAACAATTGTTGATATTGGTCAAAAGGGAGATGTGAAGATTGAAATAATTCCTTTGATACCACGATTAGATATGAGAGAAATCAAAGGACCAATTAATCAACTAATAGAATTTGGAACAGCAGATTTAGAGGGGAATCAAGATTATATACATGCGATATTAACAGATGATGATGATATTGATGATGCATTAGGTCAATTAAGATCGGTATATCCAAATCTGATGAGTATTACTATACAGAATAAATATACAGAGGCAGTTGAAAATAATACAAGTCTAAAAGATGAAGATTTAATAGATAAAAGTGTAATAGAGTTGTTTTCTGAATTTTATCAAAGACAAAATCAAGAAGAATTAACAGAAGAGCAAGTGAAATTTGTAAATAAGATTATTGAAAAAACAGGAGGGAATCTGTAATGAAACCAGTAAAAGTTGAAATCAGTGCATTTGGACCTTATGGGGGTCAGACAATATTTGATATAGAAAAACTTGGAGGACATGGGTTGTTTTTAATTACAGGAGATACAGGTGCTGGAAAAACAACACTTTTTGATGCGATTTCATTTGCCCTATATGGAATGGCAAGTGGGGAAATACGTTCAAAAAGTCTGAATTCATTAAGAAGTGATTTTGCAGATGCTTATACAGCAACTTATGTCGAATTGACATTTTTACATCGTGGAAGAGAATATAGAATCAAGAGAAATCCAACTTATGAAAGACCGAAAAAGAGTGGAGAAGGATTTACAACGGAAACTACAAGTGCAACTCTATGGTTACCAGATGGGTCTATAAAAACAACAATAAAAGACGTGAATGCTGCAATTGAGGATATTCTTGGAATTAGTGCAAGCCAATACAAGCAAATTGTAATGATAGCACAAGGGGAATTTATGCAGTTATTGAATGCAAAAAATGACGAACGTTCTGAAATCTTTCGTAAAGTTTTTAATACGATTCAATATTTTAATATACAAGAGGACTTAAAAAGAGTGGCTTCACAGTCAGATACAGAATGTGCGAAGAATAACACTGGAATTTTAACAAATTTTAAATCTATTATTCTTCCAGAACCTAATGAATCTACAGAAAATCTCAGAAATTTAATAGAAGCGAATAATGTACATCAGGTGGAAGCAATTTTATTGGAATTAGAACAATTAAATAAACGAGATGAAACAGAAAAACAATATATCACTGTTAAAAAAACATTAATACACAAGCAAATAGAGGATCTGAATCTTGAAAAAGAAAGAGGAAACATCTTAAATGGATATTTTGAGGAATTTGAAAAGCAACAGCAAATAGAACAAGAATTATTAAGTAGGTTAGATGAAATTGAGCAACAAAAGAATAAAATCACATGGGGAGAAAAATCTCAAAAAGTACATATTATAGAAAAAGAACAAGAAAATCTATTAGAACAATATCAAAAAGAACAAAAAAATATAGAGAGCAAGAAAACAGAAGAGCAAGAACTTAAGTAGAATCTTGAAACGTGTGAAGAAGAATTTATTAAACAGAAAAATAAATCCAGTGAAATAGAAGAATATAAAAATATGCGAAGTTCTATTCATAATCAGATGGAACAATATAGGAAATTAGAAGAATTAGAAGTGGAATATAAGAAATATTATTCAGAATTTAACAATAAAAAAGGAAGTTTGGAACTTATACAAGAAATACTAGAAGACATTAAAAGAAGGAATGATAATCTGAAAAATGAACTGCTGGCATATAATGAAATTGAAATAGAAAAATCAAGTTTGGATTTGAAGAAAATTGAGTTAAATCAAAGATATAATCTACTAATGGATTGCCAGAAAAGTTATCAGAACTATTTACAAGAAAAATCAAGTCTGAGTAAGTTACAATTAGAATTCGAGAAAAAAAACAATATATATGAGATTAGCTTAAAAGCATATGAAGAGGCAAAAACAAATTATTTTAAAGAACAAGCAGGAATTTTAGCTTTGGAATTAGAAGAAGATATGCCTTGTCCAGTATGTGGTTCATTAGAACACCCAAACAAAGCATCTGTATCACAAAATGCGCCAACAAAAGAGCAATTGGATCAATTAGAACAGGATAAAAAAGAGAAAGAGAAAAAAAGAAATGATGCAAGTGAAAAAGCAGCAAGTTATAAGGGAAGCGTTGAAAATTTATACTTTAAATTAAAGGAAGAAGTAAACAAGTTATTAGAGCAGGAAATTTTATTTGATGAAATAGATGTTAAAATATCGGTTGAAATTGAGAATATAAGAGAAAAGATCCAAAAGGTCGAAGATAAACTGGAGGATGTAACCCGTAAGATTCAGAGAAAAAAAGAGTGTATACAAGAAATAGATGAACTAGATAAGAAAAAACAAAAAAAAGAAGAAGAAGAATCAAATTGTGATAAAGAAAAGATTCAAGCACAGACAAAGGTAACGGAATTTGAGACACAGATAAAAACAATTCAAAAAGATCTAAAATTCAATTCAAAACAAGAAGCATCTCAGGAAATTGAGCGTTTAAATGAAAAAATAAGAAAATTAGAAGAAGCTTTTAATAATGCCCAAATAAGTTTTAATAACGTAAAAGAAGCTTTAGGAATTAAGAATAATGAGATTCAAACAGGAACCGAGAGATTAGTAGAATTACAAGATAAAAACATAGCAAAAAAAGCTGAATTTGAAAAAGCACTTTTGGATGCTGGATTTATAGATAAAAATCATTATTTTGAAAACTATTGTGAATTGGAAGAATTAAATGAAATAAGAAAAAAAGTAGATAATTACAAAATTGAAAAATCCAAGAATGAATCTGAAATTAAAAGACTATCGGAACGTATTCAGGGAAAAACAAAAATAGACCTTGATAATATACAAATGAAAATTAACGAAAGTACGGAAGAAAAAAACAAATATGAAAAACTGATTTCAAAGATTGATGAAAGATTAGGAGCTAATAAAAGGGCATATGAGAATATAGATGATTTGGTAAAAAGTTCTTTGGAAAAAAGAGAATTTAATAAAATGATTACTTCTTTATCCAATACTGCCAATGGAAAAGGAAAAGTTAGCAAACAAAAAATCTCATTTGAACGTTATGTGCAAGCCGTGTATTTTGAGCAAGTATTAAAAATGGCCAATCAGAGATTGCAAAAAATGACAAATAATAGATTTGAATTAATAAGAAGTGCAGAATCAGGAGATGCTAGAGTTACAGCGGGATTGGATATTGATGTACATGATAATTACACAGGAAAAACAAGAACAGTGAAATCTCTCTCAGGAGGAGAATCTTTTAAAGCATCCTTAAGTTTGGCACTTGGATTATCTGATATTATACAAAGTTATGCAGGAGGCGTGGAAATAGATACATTATTTATTGATGAAGGATTTGGAGCTTTGGATACCGAATCTTTGGATCAGGCAATACAGACTTTGATGAATTTATCAGAGGGAAATCGTTTAATAGGTATTATTTCTCATGTGAGTGAATTAAAAGAACGTATTGATAAACAGGTATTAATCAAGAAAAGTCAGTCGGGTAGTAAAATAGAGATTATCACATAAAACAAATATAAAATTGGAGAATTTGGTATAAAAATAAGGTTATGCTTTATATTCTTAATAAAAAAAAGACTTATGATTAAAATTATTAAGAGTTGGGTGTTTGACCAAAAATATATTTGACATTATTGGTAGACAATGATAGTTTATGTATAAGATTTTTATTAGTTGATCACAAATGTGTTTACAAAGATGTAGGC
>JBFHFI010000192.1:0-4464 GCA_041583675.1 Butyrivibrio sp.
GAGTGGTTATGTTGTTGTGGACTGGCACTTGGGGGTGTTTTTTTATTATAAAATAAAAAAACGTTGAAGTATATGATTTTAAATCATACACCCCAACATTTATTGTAGAGCCAAAACTCTTTTATTATATATTTTTTATATTTTCAATATTAGGTTCAATAGTCATAGAATAATTTGTATGATAGATTACAAAACCTGGTTTTGCACCATTAACTTTTTTGACATATTTTTTTTCTACATAATCTATTTCTACTTTTTCTTGATTTCTAGCTTTAGAATAATAACCAGCAATTTTTGCAGCTTCTTCAAAAGTGGAATCTGGTAAATCAGCACCGTTTGTTTTTACAATAACATGGGAACCTGGAAGGTTTTTGGCATGAAACCACCAATCATTTCCTTGGGCTATTTTAAAAGTGAGCTCATCATTTTGTAAATTGTTTTTTCCTACAAAAATATCAAAACCATCTGAAGAAATATAATGAAGTAATACACTTTTGGGTTTTTGTACTTTTCCTTTTTTGAGAGGTTTGTTTTTCATATAACCAGATTCTATAAGTTCTTGTTTGATCATAGATAAATCTTCGTAATCTGAAGTAATATCCAAAGAAGTAGAAATTGATTCTAAATGATCAATTTCATTTTTTGTGGCAACAATAAATTGAGAAAGTGCTTGAAAAGTTCTTTTTAATTTATTATAACGTGCAAAATATTTTTGACTGTTCTCTTGGGCAGTTAACTGAGGATTCAAAGGAATTGTAATTTGTTCATTGGTATAATAGTTTAATACTTCACAAGATTTGGAGTTATCTGGAATGTTATATCCATAGGTATTAAGAAGTTCTCCATAGATTTTGTATTTATCCTTTTTCTCAGTATCTTTTAATTGGTTATATTGTAAGTCGTATTTTTTATAATTACGTTCTAATAAAGTATTAATAATTTGTCTTAGATCTGTTGAACGTTGGTTAATTCTACTTATATTATTTTTTTCAGCATAGTATTTTTCTAACATTGAACTAACGGAAGAAAATTCTTTGGTAATTAAATTATCATACATGCTATAATGAAGAACTTGAAAATCAATAGGTTTATTGGATTCATAGACAATAGAGTATTGATAATGATTTAATCGAACATCTTCCATAAATTGAATGAAGATATTTGCCAAATGTAATTGTTCATTTTCTGAAAGCTCAATTGCAGAAATATTAGAGTCAAGAGAGGCTTGAAAACAAATCTCTTCGGCAGATTGTGGGCTAAGTCCAGTATAAGATGTATAAATTGCCTTGGTTAGAGAAGTGTTTTTATTGCAAACAATGGAGATGAATTCTTCTTTTGTAGTTTCTAAAGGTTCTTTTTTATGAAGTGTATTAGGAATAAAATAATCATATCCAGGAAGAACTTCTCTAACCGTACTAATACTTGCATTAATTCGTTTGATACTATCGATAATTTTAAGGTCGGAATCTGTGAAAATAATATTACTATGTTTTCCCATAAGCTCAACCATAATATGTTTTCTACAAAGATCTCCCATTTCATTTAAATGTTCAATATCAAAATCTATAATACGTTCCAAACCAATTTGTGTAATGGATTGAATTCGACCATTATTAATGTGTTTTCGTAATAACATACAAAAATTCGGAGCGGTAAGTGGAGAAGTTTTATTGGTTTCCGTTAGATATATTAAAGGTAGACTTGCATTAACGGATAAAAGTAGTCTATATTGGGTTCTGTTATTTTTGATTGTTAGAATGAGTTCATCTTTTTCTGTTTGAGCAATTTTATAGATTCTTCCATTTAGTAAATGCTCATTAAGTTCTGCTGTTAGTGCATGAATTGTTATACCATCAAATGCCATTGTAATCACCTTATCTTTCAATTATTAATTGAGTATATCATCAATATATTATCAAAACAAGTTAGCCTTAAGCTTGAATAAAAATATATAAAATGATAAAATAATTTATGTTTTAGTTGTAAAACAAAAAGGGAGGCACTATAAATGATAAAAAGTATGACTGGATTCGGAAGATTTGAAATGACAGATACAGAACATAAAATTACAATAGAAATGAAATCTGTAAATCATAGATATTTTGAACCGACAATAAAAATGCCTAAAAAGCTGAATATATATGAAAATGAAATTCGTAAAACGCTTAAGAACTACATAACCAGAGGAAAAGTAGATGTATATATTACTTATGAAGATTATTCAGAGAATAAATTTTGTTTGAAATATAATGAAGAACTTGCTGATGAGTATATGAATATTTTTAACTATATGTCAGAGCAGTTTGGAATAAAAAATGATGTATCGATTACAAATTTGTCAAGATATCCAGAGATTATTACAATGGAAGAGAAAAAAAGTAATAATGAAATGATGTGGAATTATATACACAATGCTCTTGTAAATGCTTGTACCCAATTTGTGGATTCTAGAGTAACAGAGGGTGAGACTCTAAAACAAGATATGTTGGGGAAATTAGAGATAATGTTAGATTTAGTGGAAAAGATTGAGACAAGAAATCCACAGATTTTAGAAGAATATAAGGTGAAAAT
Source organism: Butyrivibrio sp. (assembly GCA_041583675.1). GTDB lineage: Bacteria > Bacillota > Clostridia > Lachnospirales > Lachnospiraceae > Eshraghiella. The sequence continues at coordinate 2,572 of JBFHFI010000192.1, forward strand.
TTCAAGTAAAATCCATGAACTTATGGAAGATGTGAATATAGATGATGCAAGACTTGCAACAGAAGTTACTATTTTTGCAGATAAAATATGTGTAGATGAAGAAACTGTGAGATTAAAAAATCATATTAAAACTACGAAAGATACTTTACAAGAAGGTGGAGCAGTGGGGCGTAAATTAGATTTTATTGCACAGGAAATGAATCGAGAGGCAAATACCATTTTATCTAAGGCGAATGATTTAGAAACTTCAAATTGGGCAATCGGTTTAAAAACTGAAATTGAAAAAGTAAGAGAACAAATACAGAATATTGAATAGGGAGGGTCCTATGGCTTTTGTAAATATGGGTTTTGGAAATATTATTAATACGGATAAAATTTTAGCAATTGTTTCTCCTGATTCAGCCCCATCCAAAAGACTTTTGCAAACTTCTAGGGAATGTGGTAAATTAATTGACGCTACACAAGGCAGAAGAACAAGGTCAATTGTAATTACAGAGACAGGATATATTGTTTTATCAGCGTTGCAACCTGAAACAATTGCATCTAGAGTTAAAATAATATCTCGTGGTGGTTTTTCAAGTGAGCGAATATTAACCACTGAAATAAATGAAAGTAATGAAGACCTTAATAAAGGAGAATGTAATGAAGAGCAATCCAAGTAATAATTTATATCGTGGAAAGCTTGTTGTCGTATCTGGTTTTTCGGGAGCAGGAAAAGGAACATTAATGAATGAATTAGTTAAGAAATATGATCAATATGCATTGTCAGTTTCTGTAACTACAAGAAGTCCACGTGAGGGAGAAAAAGAAGGCGTTTCATATTTTTTTAAATCCGTTGATAAATTTAAAAATATGATAGAAAATGATGAATTGGTAGAATATGCGAAATATGTAGATAATTATTATGGAACACCTAAAGATTTTGTGGATAGTAAAAGAGATTCGGGTTTGGATGTTTTATTAGAGATAGAAATTCAAGGGGCCTTGAAAATTAAATCTAAATATCCGGATGCAATTTTAATCTTTGTTACAACTCCGGATGCACAAACATTAAGAGATAGATTAATTGGTAGAGGTACTGAGACGGAAGAAGTAATTGAAAAACGGTTAAAGAGAGCATCTATAGAAGCGCATGGAGTAGAAGCATATGATTATATTGTTGTAAATGACCAGTTAAATGAATGTGTAGAAGTAGTTGACAGAATCATCAAAAGTGAGCATAATAGAACGAGCGATAAAATCTCAATTATTGAAGAAATACGAAGAGATTTAGAAAATTGAACCTGATAAAAGGGATTGAAAAGGAGAAATTATATGATACACCCATCTTATACAGAATTAATGGATATTATTAATAGTGACGTTGAATTAGGGGAACAGCCTCCAGTCCAGAGCAGATATTCCATAGTGATTGCAACATCAAAAAGAGCAAGACAAATTATTGATCATTCACAGACATATGTAAATGGTGAAGGCAAGAAACCACTTTCAATAGCTGTTGAAGAATTATATGAAGGCAAAGTAAAGATTGTTGGCGATGTAGCTGATGATGATGAGAGTAGATAATTGGATATTTATAATTTATTAAAGGTAATTGTATTTGGAATTGTTGAAGGAATTACGGAATGGCTTCCTATTAGTAGTACGGGTCATTTGATTTTGGTAAATGAATTCCTTAATCTGAATTTAAGTGATGATTTTATTGAAATGTTTAATGTTGTTATTCAACTGGGAGCTATTCTTGCCGTTATTGTTATTTATTTTTCAGCTCTTTGGCCTTTTAAGTTGAATAAAGGTGTTAAATTTGACAAAGAAAAATTACAATTATGGGGAAAGATTTTGGTGGCATCTATTCCTGCTGGAATTATTGGAGTTTTATTTGTTGACAAAATA
>JBFHFI010000193.1:0-4455 GCA_041583675.1 Butyrivibrio sp.
TAAAAGAAGTTGATCAAGTATCAAAAGCAACTATTGAATTACTGGATGCTGAAAAAATTCAACCGGGAGAATATGAATGTATCTGTGCTCCAGATGTGACGGGAATGATTGTACATGAAGCCTTTGGACATGGTGTTGAAATGGATATGTTTGTTAAAGATAGAGCGTTAGCAAAAGAATATATTGGAGACTATGTAGCATCCCCATGGGTAACTATGCATGATGGTGCAGCAGCAGTCCAAGAGGTTGCTTCTTATGCTTTTGATGATGAAGGGATTGCAGCACAGGATACAGTGATTATAGAAAATGGTATTTTAAAAAGAGGAATTAGTGATGCTCAATCGGCAATGGCATTGAAAACACAATCAACGGGAAATGGTAGGCGTGAAAGCTTTGAAAGAAAAGCCTACACAAGAATGACCAATACATTTTTTGAAGGTGGTGTGGATAAAATAGAAGATATGATTGCATCTATTTCTAGTGGATTTCTTTTGGAGAATGCAACCAGTGGAATGGAAGATCCTAAAAATTGGGGAATTCAATGTATGGTAAATATGGCAAGAGAAATTAAAGATGGTAAACTAACAGGAAAAATATATTCTCCTATTGTCTTAAGCGGATATGTTCCAGAACTTTTAAAGTCAATTACGATGATGTCTGAAGACGTGGAACTTGAGGGTGGAGGATTTTGTGGAAAAGGATACAAGGAGTGGGTTAAAGTATCCGATGGAGGCCCTTATATCAAAGCAAAGATTAGATTAGGATAGGAGGCTAATATGGTAGAACAAATTATTTCGATATTAAAACAACAACAAATAGATATATATTGTATTAATGAAATTCAAAAAGAATCTTTTGAATTGTTTTTTATAAAACAACAATTAGATATGACGAGAAGTAAGAATGTGAAACAGGTAAAAGTAACGATATATAGAGATTTTATGGAAGAGGATGTAAAATACAGAGGATCTGTGGATATTTTTATTTATCCTAATCATACACCAGATGAGATAGAACAAGCCATTATACAAGGGTATGAAAATGCATTGTTTATAAAAAATCCGTTTTTTGAAATACCCCAAGGAATAAAAGAAGATAAAGGTGTTATTCATAGTACTTTATCAGATAATAGTCTTTCGGAAAATGCTTATAAAATGGCAGAAGCTCTTTATCAAGGAAAGGGACCAAAAGATACTTTGGTGAATTCTTCTGAAATTTACGGAAAAAAAGAGACAATTAGAATTATACATTCTTCAGATTGTGATATATCATATACCAAGTATTACCTTGAAGGAGAGTTTGTTGTTCAATTTAAAAATAAATTACAAGATGTTGAATTATATCAGCAATTTTCTTTTGATGAATTGGCGACGGAAGAACTTAAAAAACAATGTGAAGATGCTTTGATTTCAGTTCGAGATCGAGGGTTGGCAACACAAGCGCCTGAGGATATTTCAAAATATCCAATTATTTTATGTGATGATTATGTTAGAGAGTTTTTGGGATTTTATCTTACCAAAACAAATACTGCTATGATTTACCCAGGATATTCTTCTTATATGCCAGGGCATGTAATTCAGGACCAACCAGAAGGAGAATTCCTTAATCTTACAATGTTGGCTAAAGTACCATTTAGTGAAGAGGGAGTGGAAATGGGTACACACTCTTTGATAGAAAAGGGAATTGTTAAGAATGTGCATGGTAAAAATTCTTTTTGTGCATATATGAAAGTGAAAGAGATTGGAACTTATAGTAAATTAAAGTGTGAAAATGGAACAATGAGTCTAGAGGATATGAAAAAGCAACCATATATCTTGATTAAAAGTTTTTCTGATTTTCAGATTGATGCTATGGATGGACATTTTGGTGGAGAATATAGATTGGCATATTTTTATGATGGAGAAACAGTACAAATAATTACTGGTGGAACTTTGAGTATGGATATATACCAAGCTCAAAAGAATATGATGTTTTCCAAGGAAACCTATCATACAGCTGATTATGAAGGCCCAAGGGCAGTATTATTAAGAACGTCTTAGGACGTTCTTTTTTTATAAAAAAGTATATAATGTAAATTTATAAAAGTAATCTAAAAGTATTTAAAAATTGACAGAAATAGAAGGATATGATAAATTGTAATCACCAAGTGTACTAATATAAATAGTACACTTGGTGATTACAAGAATAGATTATTTTATAAGGAGGAAATCATGTATCAAATTGATGTTATGTCAAGAGTTCCAGTATATGAGCAAATTATACAACAAACAGAAAGATTTATTTTGTTGGGAATATTGCGTGAAGGTGATCAGATGGAATCCGTCAGACATTTGTCTGTGAAATTATCTGTCAATCCTAATACGATACAAAAGGCAATTTCTGAGTTGGATAGAAGGGGACTGATATGTACAGTGCCTGGAAAAGGAAGCTTTATTTCAGAAATGGCTATGAAGGCACTTTCTATTTCTAAAAGGCAAGAATTAGTGGGAATTAAAAGGCAATTGGTGGAAATGAAAATGGCAGGGGTTTCAAAGTTAGAAATTGAAAAAATGATAGACGAGATATATGCAGAGGGGAAAAAGGGGGAACAGTTATGATTCAGGTAAGAAATGTTACCAAAACATTTGATCATTATAAAGCACTAGAACAGGTTACTTGTAATATTCCAGAAGGATGTATTTATGGAATGGTAGGTTCTAATGGTGCAGGAAAGTCAACTTTATTAAGGCTACTTACAGGGATATACAAAGCAGATGAAGGGGACATAGAAATAGATGGAAATAAAGTATATGAGAATCCAAAGATAAAGAATCAAATTGCATTTGTTCCAGATGAGTTGTATTTTTTAAATAATGCTACAATGGTAAGAATGGCTGCTTTATATCAAAGTGTATATGAGAATTTTGATAGGAATAGATTTGAATTTTTGACATCTACTTTTAAATTGGATAGTAAAAGATCGATTAATACTTTTTCCAAAGGAATGAAAAGACAGGCTGCAACCATTTTGGCGCTTTCATGTAAACCTAAATATTTATTTTTAGATGAAACATTTGATGGGATGGATCCAGTTATGCGTAATTTAGTAAAATCTATTATTTGCAAAGATGTGGAAGAAAATAAATCAACTGCAATTTTAACATCTCATTCTCTTCGTGAGTTAGAAGATACCTGTGATCAATTATCTTTATTACATAAAGGGGGATTGGTCTTTGAAAGTGATATTGCTAATTTAAAAACCCGATTGTTTAAGATCCAAATTGCATTTTCAGAAAAATATAATCAATCTAAATTTCAAGAACTGGATATTTTGCATTATGCACAAAATGGTTCTGTGGCAAATATGATTGTACGAGGTGATAAAAGTCAATCAATGGAGTATATCAAGACAATGGAACCATTGATATTAGATGTATTGCCATTAACATTAGAAGAAGTATTTGTATATGAGATGGAACTCTTAGGTTATGCTTTTGATATTGATAGTTTGGAAAAGGAGGGATGATATTTTGGATAAGTCATTATTTAGTAAAAGATTATTTATAGAAGGATTTAAACAGTTAAGAATTATAGGAATTATTACAAGTATTATATTTGTTGTTTATGGAATTTTATCAAGTGTTGGAAAAATAATTCTAGTTAAAAACGAGGGATATGATGGAAGCAATATAGGTATAGTTAATGTGGAGTTTTCTACATTGATGCCATTATTGGTTGTGATATTTTTATTCTTTGTTCCGATTATGGTATTGTATCTATTCTCATTTGTAAATCATAGAAATGCGAGCGATTTTTATCATAGTATTCCAATTAAAAGAAAAAAAATATTCCTGAATTTTCTTTTGGCAATTATGGCTTGGACTATGATTTATATTCTGATTGGTATGCTAGTACCTATGTTATTAATAGGAATAAACACCAGTGTAAGCCTTGATTATTCGAGTATGCTTGTTTTTGCACTATGTATATTTTCGGGAAGTATATTAGTTTTAGGGGCGGTTTCTATAGGAATTGCAGTAACGGGAACAATTTTTACTAATATAGTAGTTTCTGGAATGATTTTATTGGTGCCTAGATTAATTTCATCTCTTATTATTATGGCATGGACCAATATAGTTCCTTTTATTGTACCGGATCATATATATTGGTTTTTAAATAATGAATATAATATGTTGTTTAATAGTGTGAAGATATATACACCTTCTAATTTCTTGGATAATTATTGGTATAGTTGTCTTTATTCTATAGGAGTAGGAATTCTTTATACTATAATAGGATTTGTTTTTTTCGACAAAAGAAAAAGTGAGGCAGCATCTAGACCAAGTGTTAATAATGGGATACAATTTATTTTCCGAACAATTCCTGCACTCATAATTTCATTTATTGGTTCTTTATTATTATTGGATATAATTATAGTTGCGGAGGATACTACTGCAGATGAAATTTTTTCAGTAA
>JBFHFI010000194.1:0-4439 GCA_041583675.1 Butyrivibrio sp.
ACAAGTCTTTTTTGTTCCTCTGACCACTCAAATAATGGAAATTCAGTAACCCAGAGAGGTTTAAATACATCTTTATGAAGAAGTCCCAAATTTTCAGCAATTTGTATTCTTAATGCACCCAATACACTCCATACTATTTTATTCTGGTCTGCTGCAAACAATAATAAATCTCCTGGTTTACCCTGCATTTCATTAACAATACTTTGTAATTCTTCTTCTTTCATAAATTTACTAAATGACGATTTATAAGTCCCATCTTCATTAATTACCAAATAAGCTAATCCTTTGGCACCATATCCTTTGGCAAATTCAACCAAAGCATCTATTTTTTTACGTGGCATAGAACCTTGTCCAGTTGCATTAATTCCTCTTACTGACCCACCATTTTCTAATGCACCATTAAATACACCAAATTCACAATTTCTAACAATTTCTGAAATATCTTGAAGCTCCATTCCAAATCGTATATCTGGTTTATCAGAACCATATCTATTCATTGCTTCTTTCCATGTCATACGTGGAATAGGAAGTTCTATTTCTACATCTAATACATCTTTAAATACTTTTGCTAATAATCTTTCATTCACATCTATTACATCATCAATATCAACAAAAGACAATTCCATATCTATTTGCGTAAACTCAGGTTGTCTATCTGCACGCAAATCCTCATCACGGAAGCATTTAGCAATTTGAAAGTATCTATCATATCCAGAGCACATTAAAAGCTGTTTAAACAGCTGTGGTGACTGAGGCAATGCATAAAAAGAACCAGGATGAACACGACTTGGAACCAAATAATCTCTAGCCCCTTCAGGAGTGCTTTTTTGTAAAATCGGTGTTTCTATCTCTAAAAATCCTTCATCTGCCAAAAATTGCCTTGTTAAAGTAGCCACTTGGCTTCTTATCATCATATTTTTTTGTAAATCAGGCCTTCTTAAGTCAAGATATCTATATTTAAGACGTAAATCTTCTTTTGTTTTAGAATTCTCCTCTATTGGGAATGGTGGTGTCTGAGATTCAGATAAAATTCTCAATTCGGAGGCCACTACTTCTATTGTTCCAGTGGAAAGATTTTCGTTAACAGCACCAACTCTTTTACATACTTTTCCAACAACTGCAATTACATATTCACTTCTTAATGAACCTGCTTTTTCAAATCCTTCTGCACCTATTGTTGTTTCCTCAAATATAATTTGTAGTATACCAGATCTATCTCGAAGATCAACAAAACAAATTCCACCTTTGTTTCTGTTTTTTTGAACCCATCCCATTACTGTAACTGTCTGACCTATATTTTCCTCTGTTAATTCCGTACATCTGTTGGTTCTCTTAAGACCTTTCATTGATTCAGCCATAATTCTTAATCCCTTTCCTCTTTGCCTATTTCAGCGGATTTGCATAAAATTCTTTAAATTCTTTGTATCCTGCTTTATTTAGATTTTCTTTTTGAAATTTTTTGTTTTTATTCATTTTTACAACCAAAACTTTAGTTCCTTTTAATCGTAATTCTTGTGCTTGTTTTATAATATCACATAACACCTCTGCTTTTATGTTTTTTTCTACAAGAAATGCTATACAATCTCCTCGATCCGGTATTTCAAAATTATTATCCAACAAAATCGTAACAATTCTTTCAAATCCAATTGAAAATCCACATGCAGGTGTATCTTTCCCTGTGAATCGACCAACCATTTTATCATATCTACCACCGCCGCCTACACTACTACCAAATTCCGGAACTTCTATTTCAAAAATGGTTCCTGTGTAATAAGACATTCCTCTTACCAAGGTAGGTGCAAAAACAACTTGAAAATCACATGTTTTTGTATTATTAACACTTTCTATAATTTCCCTTAAATTATTTTTAACCTCTGGTTCAAGATATTCTTCAATCGTATTGCATACAAAAGAAAGTCCATCTTCCGATTGATTAATTCCATCAAATAATGATGTATATTTTTCTACTGAATCTGTTGTATATCCTTCTTTTAATAATTCTGTTTTGACTCCTTCAAGTCCAATTTTATCCATCTTATCTAATATAATAAACACAGAATCAAATTCTTCTTCTAAAAATCCACTATAGGCTGCCATGGCTTTTAATATTCTTCTATCATTAATATTTATCCTAAAGTCCTTAAATCCTATTTTTCCCAAAATAGTTGTTGTCGCAAGTATTAATTCAATCTCTGCCAAATTACTTGATTCTCCAAGAATATCAATATCACATTGATAAAATTGACGAAAACGACCTTTTTGTGGTCTATCAGCTCTCCATACGCTTCCAATTTGAAGAGATTTAAAAGGGCTAGGCAAAGTATCCATATTATTAGAAAAAAATCTGACAAGGGGTACTGTTAGATCATATCTTAATCCTCCATCCACAACATCTGCTTCCGACTGTGCTGTCTCTAGGTTTAATTTATCCCCTCTTTTTAAGATTTTAAATATTAATTTTTCATTTTCTCCACCCTGTTTGCTTGATAAATTTTGAATATTTTCAACCGCAGGGGTTTCAATGGATGAAAATCCAAAATTTGAATAAGTATCTTTGATTGTTTCTATCAAGTAATCCCTTATTTCCATCTCTTTTGGTAAAATATCTTTCATCCCAGTTACAGGTTTTTTTATTAATGCCATTTTTTATCCTCACTTTATAAAAATTTGTTCTAATATCTTATCATATTTATTGCCAATAATCACATCTCCTGAAGAAATCATTTCTAATGTATCCGCTTCATGAATTAATTTCTGAAATGCAATAAATGCTTCCATATCATAGCAATTAATTTCTTCAATCATAATTTCCATTGCTGTATCAACATCAAAAGCTTTACGATACGGACGTTTAGAAATCAATGCTGAAAAGGTATCTGCTAAACGCAAAACTCTTGCCCCAAAAGGAATTTCATCCCCTTTTAGATTTTCCGGATATCCTGTCCCATCATAATTTTCATGATGATATAAAACTGATTGCAAAATAAAAGGTGAAAAATCATAAAATTGAATAATATCATAACTAAGTTTGGAATGCATTCTCATGTATTTCATCCCTTCTAACATAAAACTATCTTCTGCTCTTCCATATAGGTAACAAGATAACTTTAATTTCCCTATATCATGAACAAGACCTGCTAGTGCTAACTCATAACAGGTTCCTTCATCTAATTTCATTTTAGAGGCTATCATATATGTCAAATTACTAACACAAACTCCATGATTTATATTATCTTTTAAATCATCTAATAATGTAGTTGGTACCATTTCTATTTTGTTTACAGTATTATTTACTTCATTCATACAAATATTTTCTCTTTCTCTCAATCATTTCATCCACTCTGTTCATATATACCGCAACATCTTTTACATTTTCAATTCGTTCAACCTTTTTCCCATGATTTAATATAATTTTCGATTGTGCATTTGCTCCCGCTGCATATATTGATTGTTTTTCCTCCATAATCAATATATTATAAATTCCCATTTTATCAGGCTTTGCATATCCAACATTTTCAAAATTTCCAGCTATATTTTTTTGCCTATATAAATAATATGGTTGTAATCCCATTGAATTTGCATATTCATAACTTAAATTTATTGCCTGTTCCATATTTTCAAACTTTAAATCTCCGTATTTTTCTTTATTAATATTTAATTCTGCAGCCCTTTTAATCGCTAGTGAATGTACTGTCAAATTATCCGGTTGCAATTGTTTTATTACTTCCAATGTGTTGTGTACAATTTCTATATTTTCTCCTGGAAGTCCCAATATTATATCCATATTAATATTGTAAAATCCGACTTTTCTTGCCATCTCATATGCTTGATATATTTCATCTACCGAATGATGTCTACCTATTAATTTAAGTGTCTCATTATTCATTGTCTGCGGATTTATTGATATCCTATCAATATTATGTTTTTTCAACATATAAAGTTTATCTAGATCAATACTATCCGGTCTACCTGCTTCAACTGTATATTCCTGTAAATTAGACAAATTGAAATTCTCTTCAATAAAAGTAAACAACCTTTCCAACTGTCTTGGAATTAATGTTGTAGGTGTTCCTCCTCCAATATAGATAGAATGTAATTTTTTATTTTTTAATTCTATACTAAGAAATAAAAGTTCTTTCAATAGAGCATCCAAATATTGGTCTACTTGGTCCTTCCACATTGCTAATGGATAGGACGTAAATGAACAATAAAGACATGTGGTTGGACAAAATGGAATCCCCACGTACAAACTATATCCATCTTTATAGTCTATAGCAGATAGTAATTTTTTCTCATTATGCGCTACTTTTAAACTAAGTTCTGCTTTTTTAACATTCAAAAGATATTCTTTTTCCAAAATTTCCAAAATTTTTGTATCTTCATATCCTTTTTCAATAAGTGATAATGGAATTTTCACCGGTCGAATTCCTGTTAAAGTC
>JBFHFI010000195.1:0-4399 GCA_041583675.1 Butyrivibrio sp.
ATAGTCTGAGTAAATATCAGATATTGTTACTAAAGGTGAAAGAGTTTCGTTCCCTTCATTATAACCTATTAAATTGTTTAGGCTATAAATATATAAGCTTGCAGTTTCATCATCCTCATCATATTCTGTTGTTATGATGTAACCATTTGGAGTCAAGTTTTTGAAAGTACCAGTAAGATCATCTAAGTCAATTTTGGTTAAGTCACTTGAAAGGTCGGAGTTGTCAAACGAATACAATTTTGTTGTGCTTGTACTGTCTGTAGAGCTATCTGCCTCAGTATATACAACATAGCTAGTTGTTCCATCTGTATAGATACTTTGTATTTGAGTTAAATCAGAAGTATTTGTATATAAATCGCGTTGAACATTATCTAAAATATTGCTATCGGCATCATCATCTTTTGATGTATACATGGCTCTATATATTCCATCATCTTCAACAGATACAAAATAGCTGCTTTCTGGGTCTGTGTCATCATAAACAAAAGATGATTTACTTATTGTATATGATGCTTCTTCCTGACTGTTAACAATTGTTCTCAGCATTCCTTCTTCTGAGTCAGAAGAACAAGATATAAGAGTAGCTGCTGATACTGCAAGGACTGCAGAGATTTTTATTAGTTTCTTTAAATTTATTTTCATTTTTACTATTTCCTATTTCCTGTATGATACTGCAATTGTTACTGGAGCATATGTTAAAAGTCCATTATCTGACCATTTATCTGAAGAGTAGTTGAATTGAGGTACAAAGCTCAAACCACCTTCAAGTCCAACACCCCAGTTCTGGTTTACATAATATGTAACTCCAGCCTTTACTTCAGCATATAATGAAAGAAGTACATCATCATCATAGCTATTGAAACTTAGACCACCGCCAAGGGTAAGAGGTACATCCCATGTTCCTGTTTGGATAGGATAGTATTTAAGTAAGACTGCAATAGGAATATTTGCATAGAGAGTATCTGAATTATCGTAGTTAAAATCATAACCAACTTCCACACCAAGACTTGTAGTTTCATTGTAGAAATAATCAAAATTGATTGCACCAATACCACCGACACTCAAACCAGAATCAGAACCCCAGTATGGACTCTCGTCATCGAAAAAGAAATCGATAGCTACCGGTATGGTTGCACCAGTTTTGAATGAGAATATTGTATCACCCTGCTGATAAAAGTTATTGCTAGCAAAAAGACTTCCACTTGTTAGTGAGAGAGCCAGTAATAATAAAAGTAATTTTCTTTTCATAGAAACCTCAAATTTTGTATTAATAATTGAATATGAATTTGTTTTAAATCCAATATTGTATCCATATCATATTGATTTTTATTTATCTTGTCATCAAAAAAAAATGGTTAATAGCTTTTGACACCAAAAAAATACACAAACTACATATAGAGTACAAAAATATGAAGAATTTTTGTAAAAAAGACTAAAATCCAACAAAAACAGTATCAAAAAGAAACATAACTTTTGATACTGATTGTCATTTTAATTTTCTTTATGTAAATCTGGTTGTTTGTATTGCAGAATTCTTCCTAAAAAGTATGCAACAGTGAATGTTCTAGCATTCTCAAGTTCCAAAGCATTCAATATCTTGTAAACTCTGTATATGCATGAATTCTTGTGAATATTTAGCTTGTCTGCCATTCCCTGAATTCTACCATCAGTTAAGAAGTAAGCATCGATTGTTGGATATAACCAAACAGATGACATCTTATCAAGTTTTTTGATGAGTTGGTCTACATAAGGTTTAATTAAATCCTCATTGTTGTTATTTTTATCAAATTCAATCAGGATGAGTTGATCAGGATCGAGGGCATTGTATTTTTTATAATTCCAGATACTTTTTTTATAAATCTGAGTAATTTTAAATGAAGAGAATATCTCTTTGAAATTATTAGCAGGACTACCTGCAGCTACATTTTTTATCTTGAGATTGAATTCCTCTTCGTTTTCAAGAATCTGATCTAAATAATAATCAGGATCATCAAGTTGAGATTTGATGATTATATATTCTGTATCTCGTTTGAGAACGATATCATTTGCCTTAGTCATGAGGTTGGAACTGATGAGCTGTTGATAGATAAATGGAAATTCACTTTCTTCTTCTGTAGCAATTGAAATCACAGTTGCAGGAAAGTTTATTTTGATATCCATTCTATCCATTAAATGAGATAGCTCTGTATCAAGTTCACTCTGCTCTCCGTAGATAATGTCTGTGATATCTTCTACAAGTTCCTTTCGTCTTTGAAACTCTGCAATCTGCTGTGTCTGCTGAATAAATTGATTTGTTACGAGTGTTAGAAAAGAAGATATGCTATTCAAACTCTTCCTATTTCCGAAGACTTCAATAGCTCCAATTGATTTTCCATCGATGAAAATAGGGGAGATCTTTCCAATTATTGCATCATTGTCATCTATCAATTCTTTGTCACGCTTTGTTTTCATAACTTCCAAGCCAATTTTACGAAACAATCCTATTTTGTAGCTATCTGTACTTGCAGTAACATATCCATCTTTATTTAAGATATTTATCTTATTCGGATTTATTATCATGGATAAAGAATCGATAAGTTGTTGAGTTGGTAGCATTATAGAATGGTTCATCATAATTTAATAATATCTCCTGTTGATACGTTATGAGAAAAAACTTTTTTGGTCCTGTTCAAAGCTTCAGAAATCTTTGGACCACTTGAGTGGCACAAGAAGGTTTCTTTTACACCGAATTTAACAAGAGTATTTGCAGTTTTGTCGATTACATAATCATCTGCGTCTGCAAGGTTTATACCACCAATTATTCTAACAATATTCTTCTTAAAATGCTCTCTAATTTTGGATACCATTGAAAGAATTCCTTGATGTGAGAAAGCTGTTATTACAGTCAGATCTTTTCCATTATCAATTATCAGCGCCAACTCATCAAAGAAGTTGTCATTTTCAAGCTCGCCATCTTTTATATGTACATACTTAGAAGGAATGTTTTCAAATGAAAATCTCTTGTTGAAGTTATTCATGAAATATATATTCTCACTAGCCTGATAGAAATCATTTACCTCAGTAACTTTGATATTATTTTCTTCAACGAGTGTTCTATCAAAACCACATCCAAGATAAGTAAGAACTCTTGCTTTCTTTGCATATTTAGGTAAGAAGAAATCATTGCCAATTATAAGATGATTTGGTGTGTAATCCTTGATATAAGCTAGAAAACCAGAGGAATGTTCATAGCTACTTTGTGAAAGAGATACAAAATCAAGGTCATTGAGTTTTGTGTTCATAATTCTGGCATTATATAAAAATAATTCATTAGGACCACAATTGAACAAAAATCTTTTGCCTTTTGCTTCTATGAAAAAAGAAAGTCCAGGTTCAACTTTTGTTGAGCTCAACTCACTTTTGGTATCTTCCAATAGAATAGTGCATTTATCCATATAGATATTTCCTTATAATTGCTTTTAATCAGTGTTGTTTATTATAAAATATTTAATACGAATATGTAATAGTATAAAAGTACAAATAACAAGTCAAAAAAGTAAAAAATATGTAATTCAACAACAAAAAAAAGACAAGATTTAATACATCTTGTTGTAGAATTTTAAAACTTATAATAATTTTTTTTGTATAGCATTATGCAATCATTTTATGCAATAGTCATTAAATATAATTAGTACAGATTGATATGTTATAAATTTATTATAGTAATAAGATTAAGAGATGAATATAGTTTTTAAACAAAAATTATAAATTTTTTATATTGAGAGAAAATTAATTATTCTAAATAAAATTTAGAATAATTAATCTTACTATGTTCTATGTTCAAAAACAATTTTTATATCATGATGATATCACCAATTGAAACATGATGGGCATGTATACTTCTTGTTCTGTTGATAGCATCTTTTAATTTATCATCATTTGCTTTGATTATAAAAGTTTCTTTTACACCCAATTTAACTAGATATTTTACTGTCATTTCAATAGATAGATCGTCAACATCAGTTACATCTATTCCTGAAATAACACGTGTAACTTTCTTATCAAATTTTTCATTGACTTTAGTTATTGTAGACAGAATTCCCTGTCGACTTGTAGAGGTTATCAGTGTCAGAGAGTCTTCGTTCTCAATAATTATTACCATTTCATCTTTATATTGATCTCTCTCAATAATGTCATTGTTATCTCTTACAAAACGATTTGGAATGTTTTCAAATGAAAAACGCTTTTCAAAGTTATTCATGAAATACAGTCCATCGCATATCCTATGGAAGTCATCCACTTCTGTAAGTGGAATATTTTTTTCCTTGAGTAGCTCTTTATCAAAGCCACAACCAAGATAAGTTAGAACTCCTTTTTTTTGAGAGTATTTGGGATAAAAAAATTCTTTTCCTACAATCAG
>JBFHFI010000196.1:0-4329 GCA_041583675.1 Butyrivibrio sp.
AAGACCAAAAGGAATAGCTTCTCCAAGAGGGACGTTACCGTCTAGAGTGTAGATATTCTCAATAGATGCTTCTCTTTTTGAGTTACTCATAAATAAATTCTCCTTTATTTTAGTACAAACATAAATTTTCGATATGCAACATGGCGCAACACGAATGTATTTACAAGGGGTAATATTATTGCACCTTTCTGCAACACGCAAGGAAAAAAAGGTTTTTTTTTAAAATAGGTATTAATTTATTGAATTAGATAAATAGACAAGATTTATTACATTACAAACGTTAAGCTTATATAGCCTGAATCCATTGGAATGCACATCTAATTGCAAGAATGTATCAAATATGACAAAATTGATATATTTGATACATCATGAAACATGCATATATATTGACATTAAAAATATATAAAATCGTCGCTTTTAATGAGTATCTGAAGAATACAAATCTTAAATTTTAAGAAAATTTTTATACCCACTGACATATATAAAACGAGCTCCCAAATTAACAATATAGAAGTTAAATCTTAAAACAATAAAATAGACGTTACCATGTGTGTATTTTATATGTTTTTCAAATGGTTTTTGTATTTTTTAACAAAAATAAAGTAATAAATTGCAAAAAGCTTGTAATTTATACTAGCATAAACTTATTTGTTACTATATTTTAATGAAGTGCAAGAAAATGAACGACCTCTAAAAGCAATATTATTCGATAAAGACGGAACTATCTTTGATTACTCAAGGGTTTGGTTCGATGTGCTCAAAACTTCTGTAGATATTGTTTTTGAGCAATACGGACTAGGTAACAAACAACATACCAAAGACTTGATTATTAGATTGATGGGACTGGATGAGCAAGGACACACATTAAGTGATGGTGTCATCTTCTCACATAACAAATTAAATATTGTAAAAAATGGTCTGCGTTTTGCAATACATGCACACCTATCACCTATCAAAGTTATACAGCTATCAAATGCCATTGTAAAACAAAACGATAAACACATAAGTCAACATCTTCTAAAGTTGGACTTCTCAAAACAACAGCAACTCTTCAAGGCCTTAAAAGATAGAGGATACATTGTTGGTATTGTAACGGTAGATAGAAAAGCATCTCTAGATATATTTTTAAAAGATATGGGACTTGAGCAGTATATTGATTTCACAACTACCAGAGATGATCATCTTCCAAACAAACCAAATACTAAAAGTTTTGAACATTTTTGCGAAAAATTCAATCTAAGCCCAACTGAAGTTGCATTCGTGGGAGATACCATAACCGACATGAAATATGCAACAAAAGCTAAAGCTGGATTAAAAATTGGAGTTGGTTGGGGTGGATATTCCATAAAAGAATTGCAGTCTGTAGCCGATGTAACATATGAAACACTATTTGAAATTTGGAACAACAAAACAATCTTCAACTAAAATCATACCTGCTAAAAAGAAATATCTCAGCAACTCAAAAGAACAATATCAATGACTAAAGAATTAGTAAGGATTTCATAAAAATCAAACCTTAATTCTGATAAATAATAAAACATCTTCTAATAAAATCTATGTTATAGACGACTTTTTAAATATATAATCTCGACTTTAATGCATGTATAATGATACAATCGTACCATGAATACATTAATTAAAAACGCTCTGATTGTTCCAATGACAAAAGACGGATATACATACAGAGGCGATGTAAAAATAGAAGACGGTAAAATTACTGATAACCCTAATTTTAAAGCTGATAAAACTATTGATGCTACAGACATGATCTGCATGCCATCTCTTGTTAACACTCATACTCATTCATCAATGGAGCTCATGAGAAACTACAAAGATACATCACCTGATTTGATGTCATGGCTCAGTGAAATCTTTCCATTAGAAGATAAACTTGTCGATAATGACATCAAATGGGCATCAAAACTCGCAATGGCAGAAATGATTCAATCAGGATGTACAGCCTTTAATGACATGTACTTCATGCAGCACAACACATGTGATGCTCTTTTAGAATCTGGAATGAGAGCAACAATTGGACTCACATTCTTTGGAAATGCAGAAGAATGTAAAGAACGCAGTGAAATTCATGAAAAACTATATTCTAAATACAATGACAAAGGTAATGGAAGAATAAAGTTCTCTGTTGCACCTCATGCTATATATACAACACCAGCAGAATCATACATGCTTGCAAAAGAATGGATCATTGAACATCCAGGAACCATTCTCCATACTCACATGAGTGAAACAATGACTGAAGTAAATGGAGTTATGAAGGATTTTGGTAAGGAACCACTTAAATATCTTTATGAAGAAGGTGCCTTTGATGGAATTGAGGTTGTTCTTGCACATGGTGTGCATCTTACAGATGAAGAAATTCAAATCTGCAAAGATAATAATTTCTCAATTGTTCACAACCCAAGTTCAAACTGCAAGTTAGCAAGCGGAATTGCTCCTATCGCAAAATTCTTAAAAGAAGGAATAAATGTAGCTCTTGGAACAGATGGCTCTAGCAGCAACAACAACTTGAATATGTTTGAAGAAATGCATCTAGCAGCAATGATAAGCAATGTATCTAATATGAACCCTATGGCAACAACCCCTTATCAAATACTTGAAATGGCAACTATCAATGGAGCAAAAGCTTTGAAAATTGATGACAAAGTTGGAACAATTGAAGTTGGAAAAGATGCAGATATAATACTTGTAGATATAAACAAATCTCATTTGACACCTTTAAATGATCCTCTTTCAGCACTGGTTTATGCTGTACAAGGCTCTGATGTAGACACAGTATTCTGTCAAGGAAATATATTGATGGAGAACAGAAAACTCTTAACCTTGGATATTGATGAAGTGATCAAAAACACCAATGAATGTTGGAAAGATTTATTAAGTCGTTAGATATACAAAATAAATTGTAAGGAAGGCTTACATAAGTCAAACAGCAAAACCTAATGTATATCATGAACACTCGAGTCAGATCGAGTGTTTTTTTATACTATTCCACATAATTCAGATATGAAGGTGTGAATATTAATACATCAAGTAAATATCATATGAATACAGATTGTAATATATATGAATATAATTTTGATTATTTATCAAAATAATTATACATTTTTTTACAGTAAGTATTAATTCTTAGCTTTTATAAATAGCTCAATTTATTAAATACATACTTACATATATATAATTTAAATTTAGAATTATTCGAAATTAGTAGATTAAAAATGATATTTCTTGATCTATCAACCAACACAAAACCCCAAAAAAGTACTTTAATAAATTTCAAAAATTAATTATCATATTCATAAATTGTATATTTATACAAGGCAAGATCACATTATTGGAGAAAATAATATGCATAAAGCAACCCAAGAGGTTTACAACACTATGTTGCAAAAGGATCCTAACCAACCTGAGTTACATCAGGCAGTTAAGGTTTTTTTAAATTCTATTGATTCAGTGGTAGCAGATGAACCACGAATCGTTTATCACAAAGTACTAGACAGATTAATTGAACCAGAAAGGACCATCATATTCAGAGTTCCCTGGATTGATGACAATGGTAAATTGCAGATCAACAGAGGATTTAGAATTCAACAGAACAGCTCATTAGGTCCATACAAAGGTGGACTGAGATTTCACCCATCTGTTAACCTATCAATTCTACGTTTCTTAGCTTTTGAACAAGTTTTTAAGAATAGCCTAACAGGTCTCCCTATGGGTGGTGGTAAAGGTGGAGCAGATTTCAATCCTAAAGGAAAATCAGACAACGAAATCATGAAATTCTGTCAAAGTTTTATGACTGAACTAGCAAAACACATTGGCTCAAATACAGATGTACCAGCAGGTGATATGGGTGTTGGTGGCCGAGAAATTGGTTACCTATTTGGACAATACAAAAGAATTCAAAATGAAGTTACTGGTGTACTAACAGGTAAAGGAATTTCATTTGGTGGATCATTGATCAGACCTGAAGCAACTGGATATGGCCTTATTTATATGGCTCAAGCAGTACTTAAAGGTGAAGGAGATACTCTTGAAGGAAAAAAATGCCTAGTATCAGGTTCCGGAAATGTTGCACAATTTACAGTTCAGAAGATTTTACAACTTGGTGGCACAGTATTGACTATGTCTGATTCCAATGGTGTTATAATTGATGAAGAAGGTATCGATGAAGACAAGCTTGCTTATGTAATGAACCTAAAAGATGTAAAGCGAGGAAGAATAAGTGACTATATAACTCGTTACCCTAGTGCTAAATATATTGCTAGAACAGGAGCAGAAGAATACAACGAACTTTGGAATGTCAAAGCAGATTGT
>JBFHFI010000197.1:0-4296 GCA_041583675.1 Butyrivibrio sp.
AATAATTGCATTCTTCTCCGCAATAATTGCTTCATACTCTTCTTTTGTCATGAGAGAATAATGTTGAATAAGCAATGATTATTTGCATAGAGTTGCTTTTTTGTAAGAAACAATCCAAATAAATGCCTTTTTTGTAACAATATTTGGACCATGTGAGTTAAAATTTCAAATCTTTGGAGTATTCTTGCCTATAAGTATGATTCATTGGGGTTTTTAATGCCATTTCTAGCAATTTTTCTACCTTCTTTTGTGGATCTTTTGGTGTGTTTTGAATAAAACAAAATAAGTTCAAATAATCTTGCATATTGTCTCTTGAAAAGCCAGAATGACTGGAAAAAAATGATTTTAATCTGTTACAATAACTATTAACTAAATGCAAAGGATCATCTTTATCATCAACTCCTTTAGATTCTATTGCTAAATGAGCATCACTCTTTAAATTTAAGATTTTTACTAATTCAGAATGACTTGTCGCGCTATCATGAATTAATTTTGAACCATTTGCTATATGATTTTTAAAAGTTAAAACAGTCCTTTTTTGAGCATCTATTTTTGTATCTTCTATTTTACAGAAAACTTTATTTTCACAACAAGCTATTCCTATTAATTGATGAGTATCACTTCGCTTTTTATGTTTCATATCTCCTAACTTATCTATATCAGATTTTGGTAATTTATAATAAGCTTCATCTATATACACAGAGCCATTAAAAACTATGTCATCTTGAAAGTGCTGTAGTAGAATAAAAATTTTACTAATCCAGTATTTCGTTGTAGTAAAACTATTTCTTTGTGTTTTTGATATTGAATTAAAGCTTTTATAACCAAACAAATCTAGGCAAAAATCAACCCACTCTGTTATAGAGATTTTATGATTATTGAAAAGTGTATTTGTTGTAATTGTAAATATTCTTTTACAATTAGATGAAGTGCATTTATATCTTTGCACTTCATTTTTAGTGAATCCAAATTTTTTCATTTTTTCCATATGACAGTAAGGACATACTGATGGTTTATAAGAATTTAATAATGCTTTTTCATATTCATTTGATAGTTCTATATGCTTCAAATCAAAGTTACGATGATTAATTGCATCTATAAAAAATTGTAAAGACGTAATTTCGCCTTTATCTAGGTCTGTCCATTCAGTATTCTGTCTGGACCTGGAATATTTATCGTTTTTCATTGGGTGGAAATCCTAAGGTTTCTACGACAAACCATGAGGATTTCCACATAATCATAATCTGCCGCAGAAACAATTATTATTACCCCAATTTAACTACAAAAATCAATAAAAGCAACTCTATGCAAAAGCAACTCTCTGCAAATAATCATTGTATATAAAGAATATTCTTAGACTTATTGAATCTTTATAGCATTTTTATAATTTTCCAAAATTGGAATTATAATTTATTATCTTTCTCATAATTATGAAGTAAATAACAGACACCCGAAGGTGTCTGCTATCTACTTCAATTTCTTACTATTTTTTTATTTATAACAAAGTTGTTAAAGTATTTGAGCAACTCATTAGTACTACTATCAATGAAATGATCAGTGCAGATAAGTAAGGATTTTTTGTAGCTCTATATATCTTACGGCTTGCTACTGCAGCAAGAGGCAATATGAATGATACAGGTATTGCCCAAATACCTAAAATACTTACACCACCAAGAAGTGTTTGTTCTCCTGTTATGAAAAAAATCAAATAGTTTATAACTACTACCATTATGACACTCAGTCCATTGAATAATGCAAGAACTGCCGTGTTAATCCATTCTTTTTTACCATTGTAATTGAAAATATTAATTGCAATTGAATTTGGAACATAGAAGATCAAGAATAGAGGTAAGTATTTTAAAGCAATCCAAATTTTATCAGCTTCAAATGTCTTTATGTATAATAGCCAAATTCTAAAATCCGTTTTAAAGAAATAATCAGCTATAAATACCAACATAAATGCAGCTATAACTACGATTAGTGATAACAATACAGTCTTACCCCACTGTTCTTTACTTAAAGCTATTCCTCGTTCTTTTAGGTTCATCCCTTCTTTCTTACCAAAAATATAATAATAAAGTAGCAATGATATGATAACGATGATACCCATGAAGGTACTCCACAATCCTATGAACCAAACTGGAGCTTGAGTTAACCAAGAAGGTTGTGCTATTCCTAGTTTGGCATTCCATCCTTGAATATGTAAATATGCCCAGAAAGATATAAATGCTATAACACATAAAGAAGCCCAGAACCAGATTTTATTCTTACCATTCAGTGGTTCACGTATTCTTATTTCTTCTTTAGTTTTCAATACTTCAAAGTACTTTAATTTCAATAATTCTTTAGTAAATGCAACTACAAACATCATAAATCCAATTAAGCCTAAAGCATTGAAAAATACTTTAACTGGCCATACTTGATTGGTAGATGTTATTGGATTAGGACTTCCTATTGTTTCATCGAAGAAATCAATTGTATCTCTCACTACAGTTTTTGAGAAAGCACTCCATGCATGTGGCATTGAAGGATTGTAAACAACACGAACAGCATCCTTTCCATCAATTGTTTCATGATAGAAAGTACCACTCTCACGCATCTCACTTCCTGGATTCGTTCCGAAATACAGGAATGATTGAGCTACATTTGTATTAATATATTCTGATGGAGTTGTAAATGTTCCGTCTTCTTTCAAAGAACGGAAGAAGAACTCATCAAATTGATCAGCAACAATACCAATACTTCTATCTCCATATCTATTTACATAATCTCTATCTGCAACAGCTG
This sequence comes from Butyrivibrio sp., assembly GCA_041583675.1. Classification (GTDB taxonomy): domain Bacteria; phylum Bacillota; class Clostridia; order Lachnospirales; family Lachnospiraceae; genus Eshraghiella. The sequence goes on from JBFHFI010000197.1 coordinate 2,788, forward strand.
GTTGCATAGACCAGAACAGAGGTTCGTTTTCATTTGAAGTATACATTCCATCATTACATACCAACAATGCTGATTTGATTAAATGATTTCCACTGGCTTCATCATCTAAAATAGCCCAGTTACATGCTCTTGCTCCATTTGAATGACCAGTAATACCAATGTTATCTGAATCAACATATGGTAGAGATGCTAATAACTTAACACCATCATAAAGTCCTGTTCCATTCATCCGCCATTGAGAGGCAGTTACTGCATCTGAATCACCATGTCCATACATATCAATAGAGATTACTACATATCCTCTACGTGATAATTCAACATAATTAAGATCCTGCATCTCCTTATTGTTGTACCAACCATGGCTAACAACAATTGCAGGGGCTTTGTTATCTACAGTAGCGGAATCTGGTTTGTACAATAAAGCAGACATTGCATGACCAGATGATGTTTCCCATTTTAACTCCTTTACTGTTACATTTCCAAAAGACGTTTGTATGAGAGAAGCACCTATCATACTTACAAGACACAAAACAAGTGCGATGATCAAAAAGAATCTATTCGTTTGTTTTTTCATGTTTCCTCCTTCTATATTTGAACTGATTTGTAAAATCAGCATAATTTCCATTGTTTAGTATCACCTGCAATATATTAATCTTGTATTGCAATATTTTTGTATTTGATTGATTTTTTAGTCTTTATGAGATAAAAACAAAGTCTTTGAACAATTTATTAACTGATACTGAATAATACAAAGAATATAGAAAACAAAGATCAGAAAACGAGGACTATATAATGCTATTACCAAAAGTTTATACCATCAACTTATTTTGTTATTCATATAAAAGTATCTGCTCATATGAAGATGGTAATAAGTAAAAGGACAAGCAACATAATCTCTTCTCTTAATAGACTACACCGTGAATACATAGCACGCAACAAAAATAATAATTATAGTTTCATGAATATTGAAGGTCTTTATACTGATTTATAAAGCCATAAGTATCCTATAAAAAAAATAGTCTATATTTAAGTTCAAGCTCTGATAAACCTAGTGGAACTATTGGGAGTATTAAAAGATTTCCCACAATGTTTAAGATAAGCAGACACCCGAAGGTGTCTGCTTATAAAACAAATTTTAATTGATTTTATAGAACGTGATATTCCTTCAATAAAGATTCGATATCAGTTCCCTTTATTTTACCCATGATTTTTTTAAGAGCTGCTTTTTCTTTCAGTCCAAGGTTCATAGTTTGTAGAGGAGATTGATTGTCCATCATTTTTACAGTTGAATCAAGAAGAACTCTTACATCATACTTAGAACCAAATACCTCAGGAACTCCTCTTGATATATCTAAAAGAGTGTACACCGATTCCATTGCTGTTCTAACTGAGTACTCAGTTGTAAATACGGTATCTCTAGGAGTCTCTGCAAATTGACCAAGGAATGCTAAGTTTTTAGAGTTTTCAGGAACAACAAGAGGTCTGTCGCCAGATGATCTTGGCATGAAG
>JBFHFI010000198.1:0-4277 GCA_041583675.1 Butyrivibrio sp.
CAGAGCAGAATGTTTTAAAATGGAATTAATGATAGAAGAACAACCTTTATTACAACATGTTATACAAGCATTCTATCCCATATGTGATGCTATTTATGTGGTGGGAGGATATCAATATAAAAGATTAATTCCTATGATTGAACCTTATCAAGCAAAAGTAGAATTAGTAGTGAATCAGGATTTTGATCAAGGAATGTTCTCCTCGGTACAAGAAGGCGTTCGTCATATACAGGGAGAAAGATTTTTTCTAACACCGGGAGATTATCCATTGATTCATAAGGAGATTTGTCAAGAAATGTTGAAAGTACAAGAAGAATATGTGATTCCTAGTTATCAATACCATGGGGGCCATCCTATTTTACTTCCATTTTCAGCAAAAAAGGAAATATTAGAGATGGATATTCAAAGCAATCTAAAGAAATTTTTAAAGAATAAAAAAATTGCTTATTTTGAAGTGGAAGATATTAGTGTAATTAAAGATTTGGATACACAAAAAGATTATAAGGAATTATTGGAAATAAAAAAAGGAGGTGTATTATGAAACAGGATTTGGGAATTGTAAATGGAAAAATATATATGAATGGTAATTATATAGATGCTAATATTTATGCTTCAAATGGTAAAATAACGGGGATAACCACGGATGAATTACCATGTGAAAAACAAGTGGATGCAAAAGGAAGATTAATATTACCTGGATTTATAGATCCTCATGTTCATTTTCATCTGGGCGTAGGAGAGAATATAAATGAAGATGATTTTCAAGAGGGATCGATCAAAGGTTTATTAGGTGGAATTACTACATATATTGATTTTTTGGATCCTGTGAAATCTCCAGAACAAGTGGAAAACTCTTTTCAAAAGAGAATGCTCTTGGCTTCAAAAAGCTATTCAGATTATGCATTTCATGGAACAGTGGCGAATCCCAAAGGAAGTGCAAAAGAAATGTTAGAAAAACATGCAGAACAAGGGATTACATCTCTTAAACTGTTCACAACTTATGGAGATACAGATCGAAGGACCTATGATAGTTATATAAGAGATCTTTTGTTAGAATCATCGGAAACAAAATCCAAAATAGTAATACACGCAGAAAATGATGATTTAATTACCGCAGATAACAATACAGAATTAAAAGATCATGAAAAATCCAGACCTTCTCTTTGTGAAAGAACAGAAGTTGTTAAACTAGCTGAAATGGCAAAAGACACAAAAGGTCATTTATATATTGTACATGTAAGCGCAGGAAGTACAGCAAAAATGGTACAAGAACAATATGCAAAAGAATTGGCAGACCATACAATTACATTAGAAAGTTGTCCTCATTATTTTATATTTAATAGTGATATCTATAAAAAAGAGAATGGATATCTGTACACAATGACACCTCCTTTAAGACCTGAGGAGGATAGAAAATTATTAGTAGAGTATTTGGACTCTATTGAGACCATTGGAACAGACCATTGTCCTTATCCAGAGTGGAAAAAGAATAAAAAACGAACAAGTCAGATTCCAATGGGAATTGGAGGAATTACGTATTCGTTTTTAAATATGTATACATTATTTGGAAATAGAATTATAGACAAATACACACAAAACCCTGCAAAGGCATATGGTTTATATCCTAAAAAAGGTGTTTTAAGTCCGGGTTCGGATGCAGATATTGTTATTTTAAATCCGAATATTGAGACAGTAATAAAGGATGAAAATAGTGTGTATTATAATATGAAATTACAAGGTAATATAGAAAAAGTATTTCTTAGAGGAGAGCTGGTTGTGGAAAACAGTAAAGTATATCCTTCTAAAGGAGAGTATATAAGGAGACAAGAATATGATAAGTGATTCAATTACAAAAAAAGACCATAAAGAAAAAACAAGTGGACAGGCTCAGTATATAGCGGATTATATTATTCCTGGTATGCTCTGTGCTCAAGTCGTAAGATCAGAAAAGGCACATGCGAAAATAAAGGAAATTATTGTTCCAAAGATGCAAGATGGTTATGGAATGATAGATGCAAAAGATGTTCCAGTAAATGGAATTAAAGTTATCAAAGCAGAGCAACCAATATTTGCAGAACAAGAAGTGAAATTTATTGGGGAAGCGATTTTGATGATTGTAGGTCCGGATAAGACCCAAGTAGAGAACTATGCAAAACAAGTAAAAATCACATATGAAGAGTTGCCAGCTATTTATACAATTGATGAAAGTAATATTTTTTGTGTAGAGTATGATTTTGAACATGGAGATGTAGATCAAGTTTTTGAGAAAGCGAGTAGAGTAATAGAAGAGACTTTTTATACAGGATATCAAGAACAAGCATATATTGAAACACAGGGGGCAATTGGATTTTACGAAGACAATAAGTACAAAGTAATAGGATCAATGCAATGCCCATATTATGTTAAAGATGCTGTGCAGTACGCTATGAATGTAGAAAAAGATCAAGTGCAAATTATACAGTCAACCATAGGTGGAGCTTTTGGTGGGAAGGAAGATTATCCGTCTCTTATGGGATGTTTAGTAGCAGTAGCTGCAAAGAAATTTGGGCATCCAGTGAAATTACTTTTTGATAGAAGAGAAGATATGGCAGTTACGACAAAACGTCATCCTGCAAAATTATCATATAAAGTGGCTTTGGATGAAAATAATCTAATTCTTGGGATGGATGTAGATATTCGATTAGATGGAGGGGCCTATGAAGGTCTTTCTAGTGTAGTACTTCAAAGAGCATTGATTGCAGTAACCGGTGTATATAAAATACCAGTGATTAGAGCTTCTGGTAAAGTAGTAGAAACAAATACAGTTCCAAATGGAGCATTTCGAGGATTTGGAGCACCTCAAAGCTTTTTTGCTATAGAAATGTTAATGGGACATTTGGCGAAAAAGATGAATACAACGCCTTTGGAATTAAAAAAGCAATATATGGTCCAACAATTAGACCCTACGACCACAAAAGGGCAATATCGTTATCCGATACTTTTACCAGAAATGATTCAAGAAACTGAAAAATTAAGTCAGTTTAGCGAAAAATGGAATAAATATCAGAATCAAAAAGGTCGGTACCGTAGAGGAATTGGAATGTCAATTTTTCTTCATGGATGTGGTTTCACGGGTTCAGGAGAGCAAGATCATATTAAATCCGTGTTAAAACTTGTAAAATATGAAGATGATACCGTGGAAATATTAGCAAGTAATACAGATATGGGACAGGGATTAAAAACCACATTTAGTAAAATAGTAACAGAAGTATTAGGAATTCCAAATGATAAAGTAAAGATTGTAAATCCAGATACAGACAGGGTTCCTAATTCAGGACCAACGGTAGCTTCTCGTTCAATTATGATTGTTGGTAAATTAATCGAACGTGCAGCCATAAAGCTTAAAAATGATTATAGACCAGGAGAATATCAAGAAATTATAGAAAATTACGTTCATCCGGATATGATACCATGGGATATCGATACTTTTACAGGTGATGCATATCCAACTTATTCATGGGGAATTAATGTGGTGGAGTTAGAAATTGATATGTTATTAGCACAAACCAAACTTTTAGGCGTATGGGGAATATTTGATGTAGGAAAATCCATTGATGATTCAATTATGCAAGGTCAGATGGAGGGTGGAATGCTACAAGGCATAGGATACGGTTCCAGTGAAAAAATGGAAAATATAAAAGGTGTTATTAAACAATCGAGTATGACAGATTATATTATTCCAACAGCAAAAGATACCATTTTATTTGTAACAAAATTGATAGATAATCCTTATGAAGGTGGTCCTTTTGGAGCAAAAGGGGCTGGGGAATTAACAATTATTGGTGCAGCACCTGCATATGCACAAGCTGTGGAATGTGCAATTGGAAAACAAATAAATGCAATTCCAGTTACACCAGAATTAATTATGGAATTATCATAGGAAAGAGGTTAAAATATGGAATTTAAATTAAACAATCAAAAAGTGGTTTATCAAGGAGATCCATCTAAAAGACTTCTTGACGTGTTAAGAGATGATTATAAGCTAATGGAGAATAAAGAAGGTTGTGGAGAAGGAGAATGTGGAGCTTGTGCGGTATTAATTAACGGACGGAGTGTGAATTCTTGTATTACAGCTGTTGGAAGTTTGGAAGGAAAGGAAGTTCTTACATTAGAAGGATATAGAGAAACAGAACAATATAAAGTGTTAGAATTAGCATTTGCAAAAGCTGGAGCAGTTCAATGTGGTTTTTGTACTCCTGGTATGATTATGGCATCCCAATCTCTATTAACAACAAATC
>JBFHFI010000199.1:0-4192 GCA_041583675.1 Butyrivibrio sp.
AAACGATATTATGTTATTACAATAATACCTCTTTTATTATATATAATTTGTTAGTTTTTGACACAATATATGTTAGTTTTTATTAGTAATCATTTGTATTTATGAATATATATTATATTCTGTTGTTATATTATTGTTTTTTGTGTAAAATAAAGATATTATTTATGATGAGGTACTCAATATGAACAATATCCTGAAAATTTTATTAATTGAAGATGATGTAAATACTTGTAATGCCTTTCAATCTTACATAGACACTGTAAATGAAATCGTACTTACACACACAACTAATAATGCAAAACAAGCTCTCACTTATGTAATTAGTGAGTCTCCTCATGCTATTATTCTTGATTTAGAATTAACCAGAGGAAGCGGAAACGGATTGACTTTTCTTCAAAATTTAAATCAAGCCAATCTATTACAACGTCCCTTTATCTTAGTTTCTACCAACAACAGTAGTCAAACTATTTATAACCGCGTCCATTCTTTGGGTGCGGATTTTATAATTCACAAACACCAAGAAGATTATAGTGAAAAAATGATTGTGGATTTCCTCTATTCTATGAAACATGATCTACTAAAAACCACAAATTTTAATAAAAATATAGAGTCTTCATTCTCTAAAACAGACCATAGTGAACAACAGCTTAGAATATACTTATCCAATGAATTAAATTTACTTGGTATGAGCCCCAAATCCAAAGGATATCTTTATTTAATCGAAGCAATTCTTCTTTACACAAAAGATTCTAGTAGTAAATGGTGCCATATAATTGGAGTCACATTTAAAAAAAGTGAAACTAGTATAGAACGAGCCATGCAAAATGCTATAAAAAGGACATGGACAATCGGTGATACTGAGGACTTATATCGTTACTACAATGGTGCTATACGCTCTGATCGTGGATACCCTACTTTAATGGAATTTATATCTTACTATTCCAATAAAATTAGAAATTTCCACCCGTAAATAATTATTTATTTTCAACCCCCCAATAGTTTTCTAATAATTTCATACAAAGACATATACGCCACCCCCTTTTTTTAAAGGTAGCAATTTTTAGACTTTTATATTGTTCTTTTTTGATGTTTCTTTATGTGTAATTTTATTTATCAAGGAGGTTCTATGCAATATTTTATAAAACATTTTTTTATATTACTCGTTAGTATCTATATTTATTACAAGCTCCTTAACAAAAAATTTCCAAAGCAATTACTTTCATACATTTATGTATTATTATTTGCTTTTATATCCTCTTTTATTATAGTTGTTTTTTTTGATTCTTATAAGAAGGTAATTCCTCTTTTTGAAATTGTATCTCTATTTTTATACCATATCCTTTTTTCCAAAGATAAAATGGACACTTCTTTTTTATCTTCTATCACTGCTTTTGGTATCAGTTATATCTTTTTTGTAATATCTGCAATTATAAATGCCTTTTTATATAAAATCATAATTAATGAAGATAGTCCTAATTTTATTATGTTGCAACTCCTTATTTCTATCCTACAAATCTTATTTTCTATTTTATTATTTAAAGTAAAGCGTCTTCGAAAAGGTATGCCTTTTTTATCCAACAAAAAAGACATGTCTTATATTGTTTTTTTATGTATGCTTGTTATTTTTATTGATATTATTCTTACAAGCAATTCTGATAAAAAAATAAATGTTATATTAATCACAGTTGCCTTGCTCTTTCTTGTGCAAGTTCTTTTTAGTTGGCAAAAATATATTACTTCTGATTATGTCAACAAACTTAATGCTAGAAATATTCGTATTCTTGAAGAACAAATACAATCCCAGTCAAAATTAATAAAAGAATTAACTACTGATAGAGATTCTATGGCCTCTTTAATACATAAAGACAACAAAATTATTCCTGCAATGCAATTGTCTGTAGAAGAATATCTCTCACATCCAGCCCCTGAAAAAAAAGTTGGAGAAACTCTTATTCATAACCTCAAACAGCTCTATGCTGATAGAGTAGGAATTCTTGAAAGTTTCAATGAAAATAACGCTCTTAGTATTCAACTCTCCGTTGCATCTACCAATTCCTTATTACGTTATTTTTATCAACGATCCCAAAATCAAAATATCAATTTTGAAGTTGTGAATACCATTGATCCAGAATTCTTATTAAACGGAATCATTTCCGAATCAGACTTAAATACAATTCTTGCAGACTTAATTGAAAATGCCCTCATCTCTGCCTCCTTTACAACAATAAAAAAAGTAAAAGTTGTTTTTAATCAAATAAATAATATTTATACCATTTGTATTTTGGATAGTGGTGAATCCTTTGATCCTAAAGTACTCAAATCCCTAGGGACAAAAAAAATAACAACTCATAAAGATACTGGCGGTAGTGGAATTGGTTTATATAGCACCTATCATCTTTTACAAAAATACAATGCAAGCTTTTCAATTCAAGAAATTTCAGAAGATGCGTACACAAAAAAAATCTCAGTAATTTTCGATAATTGTAATTTAATTAGCCTCAATATCTCTTGACCCTTATTTCCATTACGTGTTACTCTTGAACTATTAATTAGTAAAGGAAGTTTTTATATGAAATATCAGTATATACTCTTAGATATCGATAGTACTTTAATAGATTTTAAAAGTTCCTTTGATGGTGCTGCAAAACAAGTTCTCGCTTTGGGAAAACATCCTGTCACACCTGACTCAATTGCCGAATATTTTCATTATAATGATGCCATGTGGTTTGGATTAAATCTTAATCAAATTGAACGTGAGGATATTAGAACCAATTATCATAGTTTGTATATAAATTACCTTCACCAATCTAATTTGTATGCTCAGGAAAAAATGAATCTTCAAGCAGATATCCATGATCTTGTGGAATGTTTTATGGATAACTTAGGCTCGTGTGCAGTCCCTTCTCCTCATGCACTTAAGGTTTGTGAAATTTTGTCTAAAACTCATACCCTTTGTGTTGCTACTAATGGTCTTATGCGAATTCAACCCGGTAAGATTACACAGTTTCGTCCTTATATGACCAATACTTACATTTCAGAAGCCATTGGTAAAATTAAGCCAGAAAAAGAATATTTTGATTTCATTCTCAATCATCTTGCTTGTAATCCTTCTCAATGTTTAATGGTAGGGGATTCTCTAGAAAATGACATTAATGGTGCTAATTTATCAGGAATTGATTCTTGTTTTTATAATCCCCAAAAATCAACCAATTCATCAGCCATTCTTCCCACCTATGAAATTCATGATTTTTATGAACTTCTAAAAATCGTTTAAATACCCTTGATTTTTTCTGTAATTAATGTATATTTGTATTAGAATATTCTCGCATTTATTGCATTTAGAGAATCTTAACCATTACGTAACTGACGGATACGTGGGAGCACCCACAGGGAACGTAATGTATAATGAAAGCCGACCGTCTGGGCAACCCTTTTATAGGATTCCCAGGTGGTTTTTTTATTCCCTGGTGAATTTTCACTATTTACTATACCAAATTTATTAGGAGGTTTTTATGAAACAGCAATCACTTGCATCAGAACTTAGTGCTACAACTTATCCTGGCAGAGGAATTATCATTGGTAGATCCTTAGATTCCAAGTACGCCGCAATCGCTTATTTTATTATGGGAAGAAGTGAAAATAGCCGTAATAGAATTTTTGTAGAAGAAGGAGAAGGTATTCGTACACAAGCTTTCGATCCTTCCAAGCTAGAAGATCCTAGCCTTATTATCTACGCTCCTGTACGTGTTTTAGGAAATAAAACAATTGTAACAAACGGAGACCAAACTGATACGATTTATAATCTTATGGATAAACAACAAACTTTTGAGCAATCTCTTAGAACAAGAGAATTCGAACCAGATGTTCCTAACTACACCCCTAGAATCTCAGGAATATTGCATTTTGACGACATAGGATTTCATTATGCCATGTCAATTTTAAAAAGTAATAACGGAAATCCTTCTTCTTGTATTCGTAATAACTTTGCATATTCTAATCCAATATCAGGACAGGGACATTTTATTCACACCTATATGAGCGATGGCAATTGCTCGTTCGTCAACGGCGTGCCGGTCGGTAATTGCTGACCGGGGCCCGCTATCCGGCGCCTTCCATCGCGATGGGCGAACTGGCCCAAAACTGCCGCCATTCTCGGATCAGGTAGGGATTGCGCCGGTCGGCCGTGCGCTGC
>JBFHFI010000200.1:0-4147 GCA_041583675.1 Butyrivibrio sp.
ACGCATTAATACACTTTCAATTAGATTTCCATCATATAACTGAAAAAGATATTTTGCTGTACTATCTTCTTTAGACACCTGAATGTCAACTGGAATCAATGAAATATAATTGGTTTCCTGTTTTAATTTTTCTTTTAAATTTTGAGGAAGATTGTGCATTACATCTATGGATTCTGCAAGTTTTACATGCATCCATTCATATAATTGTTTGGCACGAAATTTAGGAAATCCCAGCTCTACAATATATGTAATAAGTTCTTCCTGATTCATAGATTTAATATCAATTTTTTCCATTTTTAACATCTTTCAAATTTTGATATAAAGAAACCATCAAAATTATAATTTGGTTCTTTATTGGTTACATTACCAGGTAATATTCCAGGCAACAGTTCCAAATAACCTTCTTGTGTATGTGTTCCTTGTAATTCACTTGGTAAGATTTGTTTGAACCCTGAAGGTTGAAAGGCTGGAAATTGTTTTAAAAACCATTCCCTGTTTTCATAATTTTCCTCTTGATTTACAGTACAAGTACTATATATTAATGTCCCCCCTGGTTTTACATATTGTTGCGCTATAGATAATATTTCTCTTTGTAGCAATACCAAATCAACACACTTTTCCAGAGATACTTGATATTTAATATCTGGTTTTTTATTAATAATTCCAAGTCCTGAACATGGTAAATCAGCAATAACAATATCTGCTTTTTCAATGGACTCCTGATCTAAAATTCTAGCATCCATCTTTACTGCTTGTATATTTTTAAATTCTAATCTATCTATATTATCTTGAATCATTTCTACTTTTGGTTCTGATAAATCTCTTGCCTCAATCTTACCTGTCTCTTTTAAAAGTTGTGCTAAATGAAGGCTTTTCCCCCCTGGAGCTGCACATACATCAATAATATATGCATCTTTTTGAGGATTCGCAATCTCTCCCACAAGCATGGAACTCACATCTTGAATAAAAAACAATCCTTTTTGAAAAGCTTCTATTTTATCCAAATAATCATACCCTGATATTTCTAATGCATAGTCAAGATATGGTGATATTTTTACGGTAATTCCCTGACTTTGAAGTTCTTGTACCAATTCTTCTGTTGTAATTTTATCCTGATTACATCGAATTGTAAGCGGTCTCTCCATATATTGTGCCTGAATTATTTTTTCAACGGTTTCAAAATCATATACAGCTAACCATTTTACAATAATCCACTCTGGAACTGAATATTTTACAGCTAAATATAATACTGGATCCTTTTCTCTGGTTGGATATTCAATATTATCCACATTTCTTGCTATATTTCTTAATACACCATTTACAAATCCTTTTAAACTTGCAAATCCCCTTTTAGAAGCTAATTTCACCGCTTCATTACAAGTAGCAAAATCTTTTGACCCATCCATATAAATCATTTGATAAATACTCATACGTAAAATATTACGTATAATTGGTTTGAGCTTGGAAGTTTTCACTTTTGAAAATTGGTCAATAATATAATCTAATGTGATTTTTCTTTCTACACTACCTAATACCACTCTAGATATAAATGCTCTATCCTCATGTGTAAGATATTGATATTTTTTTAATGCATTTCGAATAATAATATGAGAATATTGATTTTTTTCATTAATTTCCATCAACATATCCAATATTACATTTCTTGTATTTACTGAGTTTGCCATTTTTCACCTTACACCTTTATAATTTACCCTAGAATCATTGTTTCTGTTACAGGATATCCTCTTAAAAAAGACTCCGTATCCATTCGTTTTTTTCCTTCTAATTGAAGACTCTTAATTCCAATTCCACCTTGACCAGTCGCAACATATATTGTCTTTTTATCCACTTTATAAATTGTTCCTGGTTCAATCCCTGGTTCAATTTCTTGATCAACAATATCTGCATCCCATATTTTCAATGTTTTACCCTGAAATTTTGTATATGCTGATGGCCATGGATTTAGCCCTCGAATTAATCGTTCAATTTCAACAGCTGTTTTTTCAAATGCAATTCGTCCCAAAGCTTTATCTAACTTTCCAGCATAAGTTGCACCTTCTGGTTGTGGCACTGGCGTAATTTTTCCCATCTCTAATTCTTGTAATGTTTGCACCAATAGCTCTGCGCCCAAAACTGCTAATTTATCAAAAAGAGAACCCCCTGTTTCTTTTGGGTCCAAGGTAATTTTTCCAACTTTTAAAATATCTCCTGTATCCAATCCTTGATCCATATTCATAATGGTTACGCCACTTTCCTGCTCTCCATCAATAACGGCCCACTGGATAGGTGCCGCTCCTCTATATTTGGGTAATAAAGATGCATGTACATTAATACACCCCATAGAAGGAATCTCTAATAATCTTTTTGGTAAAATCTGACCAAATGCAACTACAACAATTACATCTGGATGTATTTGTTCTAGTTTATCAACAAATGAGTCTTCTCTAACTTTCACTGGCTGAAATACTGGTATCTTATATTCCAAAGCTTTTTGTTTCACTGGTGGCATTTGTAATTCCTTACTTCTACCTTTTGCTTTATCTGGCTGTGTAATAACTGCCGCAACATTATGTCCTTGTTCAATAATTGCTTGTAACGTACCTACAGCAAAATCCGGTGTTCCCATAAAAACAACTTTCATTTAATCTTCCTCATCCAAATCTGACGTATCAAAAAGTTCCCCTTCAACATGGTCAATATATAAATCGCCTTCTAAATGTGCCAATTCATGGCAGATTGCTCTTGCTAAAAGATCTTCTCCTTGAATCTCAAATTCATTCATCTCAAGATCATAAGCTTTTGCTTTTACCTTATATGGCCTTGTTACAATACCGACTTTTCCTGGTACACTTAGACAACCCTCTGATCCTGTTTGTTCTCCTTCTGACTCTAAAATCACTGGATTAATCATTACAATTGGACCTTCACCTATGTCAATAATCACTACTCTTTTTAAAATACCAACTTGTGGTGCCGCAAGTCCAACTCCATCAGCTTCATACATTGTATCTTGCATATCCTGCACAAGCTCTCTTATACGATCATTTACTTCTGTAATTTCTCTGCATTTTTTTCTTAAAATTGGATCGTCATTAATTCTAATATTCCTTATTGCCATTTTTTTCCCTCTTTTCTAACTATTATCTAAAATCAAATTGCACTTGGCAATCTCTCCATTCAGAATTCATTGTTTTTAAATATTTCTCTATTCTGTCCTTAATTTCAATTAAAATATTATAATCTCTATGTTTATAATATATCATTCTATAAAAAATATCATTAATTTTATAGATATTCCCATCAGATGGTCCAATTACTTTTAACTCACTTTCTTCATCTTCTGACCATAATTCTTTTAATATATAAGATAATTGTATTGCTTTTTCCTCTTGTGTGCAACCAATCTTGATACTCATCATAAAATATATAGGAGGATAATCCATCAAAGAACGATATTCTATCTCTTGCGCATAAAATCCTTCATAGTCCTGATTCTTTGCAAATTGAATACTATAATTATCAGGATCATAGGTTTGAATTACTACTTCTCCTGGTAACTTTCCTCTACCGGCTCTTCCTGCTGCCTGCGTTAGTAACTGAAAAGTTCTCTCCGCAGATGTAAAATCTGCTGTATATAAGGACATATCCGCTAATAATATACCAACCAATGTCACTTCTGAAAAATCATGTCCTTTTACAATCATCTGTGTTCCAATTAAAATATCGGCCTCATGATTTGCAAATTTAGATAGTATATTTTCATGTCCATTTTTTCCTTTTGTTGTATCTTGATCCATTCTTAAAATTCTTGCCTTCGGAAACATTCGCTCTGTTTCTTCTTGTACTTTTTGCGTTCCCGCTTTAAATGTTCCTATATGCTTGGATCCACACTTAGGACAGGTCTTGGTATAAGGCTCTTGGTAACCACAATAATGACACACTAATTTACCACCTTTATGCTGGGTCAAAGAAACAGCACAATGAGGACATTGAACCACATGTCCACAATCTCTACAATTAATAAATCCTTGATATCCTCTTCTATTTAAAAACAACATTATTTGCTGGTTTTTCTTAAGTCTATCCTCTATTAAATCTGCAAGTTTATCACTAAAGATAGATCGATTTCCTTTTTTCATCTCATCTC
>JBFHFI010000201.1:0-4145 GCA_041583675.1 Butyrivibrio sp.
AATGGTGCAATATTATCATTCTTATGTCTTATCATTTGTATAGTAATGAATATTGAAAAATATCTAGGACAGATTCAAAAAGACTTAATGGCAAAAGATGCTGAATTAAGTAACAAATAAAACAATTTTTTTTAATAAGGAAAATATATGTCAAAAATTAGTGATCAAATCAGAGAAAGCTTTAAAAAAGGGGATGATATACGAGACAGTGGTCTTGAAGTCCCAAAAGATATTGAATGCTTTTTAGATATTGAATATGGAGAAAATAAAGATTTTCAGGTGCTGGATGTCTATCGACCCCAAAAATCAGGTGATAAAATATTACCAGTTATTGTGAGTGTTCACGGTGGTGGATGGGTATATGGAGACAAAGAAAGATATAAGTTTTACTGCATGAGTTTGGCTCAAAAAGGTTTTGCTGTAATAAACTTTACTTACAGGTTGGCTCCTGAATATAAATTTCCAGCCCCACTGGAGGATACCAATTTAGTTGTTGAATGGATGTTAAGTAATGCTGAAGAGTTCAAGTTTGATTTAAAAAATACATTTGCTGTTGGTGATTCTGCTGGAGCACATATCCTAAGTTTGTACAGTGCAATGTGTACAAACAAAGCGTATGCAAATAACTTTAAATTTAAAGTTCCAGAACACTTCATCTTCAATGCAATTGCTTTAAATTGTGGTGCATACTTTATAAAGATGGATACAAAAGAAGAGAAAGAAAACAACATTCTAATGTATGATTTTATTTCAGGTGATATCACAAAAGAAAAATTACATAAAATAAATCCTGTCAATTTTGTTACGGATGATTTTCCACCAACATTTTTAATGACATGTGAGGCAGATTTCTTAAAGAACCAATCCCCCATAATGGCAAATTCACTGTTAGAGAATAATGTATTTTTTGAATTCAAATACTTCAATTCAAAAGATATCACATTGCAGCACGTCTTCAACATAAACATAAAATTAGAAGAAGCTGATATTTGCAATGAAGAAGAATGCAATTTCTTTAGATCTTTTATGGTCTAAATAATAGCCAACCTAACGAATGATGTTTATCTCATCTTCCGTTAGGTTGGATATTGAATCAATAAAATCAAATTTTGATAAAACCAATAAACGTCAGGAATAATAAATGAAATTACAAAAATATACTGGAAATACATCTTTAACTGCTCAGCCATATGAAATAGAAAATAGAATTATTTCAAAAAATGCGGCTTCCGCAGGAATCGTTTTGTTAAAAAATGAAAATAACATTCTCCCATTAAATAAGAGATCTACCATTGCTCTGTATGGTGGTGGTGCCTCCAAAACAATAAAAGGTGGAACAGGAAGTGGAGATGTCAATGTAAGAGATATTGTATCTATCTATGATGGATTAAAAAAATCTGGATTCACCATTACAACTGAAGACTGGATTGCAGACTACAACAAATTATATGATGAAGAGAGAAAGAGATGGAGAGCTGATATCTGGAGAAAAATGGACCTATCGAACAATCCATTTGAATTGTTCAATATATACTCAGAAACAACTTTTGCTCTTCCATGCGGTTCTCAAGCATCAAAGACAGATGCAGATACTGCAATATATGTTCACAGTCGATTATCTGGAGAAAACAAAGATTCATTTGCTATAAAAGGAGACTACTATTTATCTGATGAAGAAGATTCCCTTTTAGCAGAAATTTGTGATCTATATACCAATGTCATTGTATTACTGAACACAGGAGCTCCTGTAGATTTATCTTTTTTAGATAGATATAAAAACATCCATGGTGTATTGAATATCTCACAACCAGGTATGGAAGCAGGTAATGCTGTAGCTGAAATATTGAACGGAACTGTGACACCCAGTGGAAAGCTCAGTGATACATGGGCCATTAAATATGAAGATTATCCCAATTCCAAATCATTCTCACATAATAATGGAAATACAGATGAGGAAATATATGAAGAAGGTATCTATGTTGGATATCGATATTTTGACACATTTGACAAAAAAGCTAGATTTAATTTTGGATTTGGCCTTTCTTATGCAAAGTTTACAATTGAAACCACCAATGTTACAAAATCTAAATCAAGAATCATCATCGAAAACAAAGTAACCAATAAAACAGACAAATTCAGTGGCAAAGAAGTAGTTCAAGTATATGTTTCTAGCCCAACCGGACAATTAGATAAAGAATACAGAAGACTTGTTGGATTTGCAAAGACCAAACTTTTGATGCCAGGAGAGTCCCAGCTCATAAAAATAGAATTCACACATAATGAAATATCATCTTTTGATGAAAAAAATTGCTGCTGGATATTGGAGAATGGTGCATATGGAATTTTTGTTGGTAACAGTCTAGAAAATTCAAATATTATTGGATCTATTAATATTGAAAAAGACATTGTTACAGAGAGAACCTGTCATGTATGCCCTGCAGAGCAAACCATAAATGAACTAAAATCACCTGTAGATTTGATAAATGATAGGAGAAGCAGGTGGATTTCTTCACTTTCCCAATACCCTTCAATCGATCTCAATGATGATGATATTGAAATTAAGAATAATATTTATGGTAAATTTGATGAGAATGTAGATAGGGATATCACAACCTCTGTAGAAAAATTGAGTATTGAGCAGATGATAAAATTATCTATAGGCGAGATGAGTCAGGATGCTATAAGCAATTTAGGTTCAGCTGGAATAACTGTACCAGGTTCTGCAGCACAAACTAGCTCTTGTGCAATTGATGAGGGTATCACCTCACTTGTTTTAGCAGATGGTCCTGCTGGTCTGAGACTTTCACAGAAGTATGTTGTTGAGAATGGAAAGGTCATAGGACCAGGATTCGAAGAATCGTTTGAAAATGGGTATTTCAACAGAGAGAACAAGAAAGATATTGATGGTCAAAAATGGTATCAATTTTGTACAGCTATGCCTGTTGGAGTTCTTCTCTCTCAAACATGGGACTTAGAAGAAGTTAAAAAAGTGGGCTCAGCAGTAGCAAAAGAAATGAAAATCTTTAACGTCAATCTTTGGCTTGCTCCTGGTATGAACATTCATAGAAATCCATTATGTGGAAGGAATTTTGAGTATTTCAGTGAAGATCCTTTCTTAGTTGGTAAAATTGCATCAGCTCTAACACAGAGTGTTCAATCATTTGAAGGTTGTGGTACAACAATCAAACATTTTGCTCTGAACAATCAAGAAGATAACAGAGTCGGTTCAAATAGCATTGTAAGTGAAAGGGCTTTCAGAGAGATTTATCTCAAAGGATTCGAGATAGCGGTAAAAGAGTCTCAACCTCTCTCAATTATGACAAGTTATAACTTGATCAATGGGATTCATGCCGCAAATAATTTTGATTTATGTACAAAAATAGCTAGAGATGAGTGGGATTTCCAAGGCGTGATTATGACTGATTGGACAACTACAAATATTGGACCTGATTGTACTGCGGCAGGTTGTGTAAAAGCTGGAAATGATTTAATTATGCCTGGATTTAGAAGTGATTATGAAAACATAAAGAATTCATTGGATGATGGATCTATTTGTACAGACCAATTAAAAAAGAATGTTGCTCATTTGATTTCAACAATCAGAAGAGTCAAAAAAGATATCTGAATTAATTAGCTTTCCGTTTCGTTTTTTTGAAATACTTCAGTCTAAGATGTAGATTCCGACTGAAGTATTTCTTTATAAAAAGGATGAAAGAAGTGTAATATATCTTATTGAATCAGCTTCAATTCTTATAAAAACTAAGTTCTTTTTCTACTTATACTTCTCTTGATTGGTAGTATTTTTCAATCTTTTGTATGAAAAGTTTGTCGATTTCAACAGATTCTCAAATACAAAAAAAACAAGACATTAGAAATTGTGATATTTTTCTCAATATTTTAAGTATATTTAAAAGCAAAAACCTACTTCAATCCAACATATGTTGGTTATAATTTTTCCAATTCAACATATTGATAACAAAAATAATAATGAAATTTCATACATAATACTAACATTTTGTTATGTATTTTTAATACCTGTTGTCATAAAAAAATATATATGAAAAAAAAATTTTCATTTTTTTTATTACATAATTTCGACATTTCCCATTATGTATTTATTTATTAGGTCCCTAACCTAATTATCA
>JBFHFI010000202.1:0-4068 GCA_041583675.1 Butyrivibrio sp.
ATTTGAAAACAAAAGATCTACAAGAGTTATTGCTGTCATAGACTCAACTACAACAACTGCTCTAGGTACAATCATTGGATCATGTCTTCCTTTGATTACCACTTTTACATCTTCCCCTTCTTTATTAACTGTATTCTGTTCTTGAGAAATAGATGCTGTGGGTTTGACCGCTACACGAAGCGTAATATCACTACCATCACTAATTCCTCCTAGAATACCACCTGCATGATTGGTTCTTTTTTTTACTTCACTATTATCCATATAAAATTCATCGTTATTTTCACTCCCGTAACGTTCAGCCACCATAAAACCAGCACCAAGTTCAAATCCCTTGGTTGCCCCAATTGACATAATTGCTTTTGCCAAATTTGCATCTAATTTATCAAATACTGGTTCTCCTATTCCTGCTGGCATTCCTTTAACAACGCATTCTATGATTCCGCCCATAGAATCCTTATCCATCATAGTGTACTCACCCTTGATTTTCATTTGGTTAATAACGCCTTTATCCGGCATTGCAAAAGGATTATTGTCTCTCTCTTCCAAATCAAATCTTTCATAATCAATACAAATACCCCCAATACATTGAGCATATGCATTGACAGAGATTCCTAACATATCTAAAATCTTAACAGCAATTGCACCTGCTGCCACTCTTCCAATTGTTTCTCTTCCTGAAGATCTTCCACCACCCCGAAAATCACGAAATCCATATTTTTGATCAAACGTATAGTCCGCATGACTCGGTCTATAGTATGACGCAATATCAGCATAATCTTTTGAACGTTGGTCTTCATTGTTAATCATAATAGAAATTGGTGTTCCCGTTGTCTTTCCCTCAAAAATTCCCGAAAGAATTTTGGGAGAATCGCTTTCTTCTCTATGTGTTGTAAACCGATTGGTTCCCGGCTTTCTTCTGTCCAAATATTTCTGTATATCTTCTTCACACAAAGGAATTCCTGCAGGGCATCCATCAATTACTACTCCTAAAGCGATGCCATGGGATTCTCCCCATGTGGTTATTTTAAATATATTTCCAAATGTTGATCCTGCCATATAATATTCCTTTCTTATAACTAGATTATTGTTACATTATTATATATAATTCCCATTAAAAAGGCAAGGTTTCATATTAAGTATCTTAATAAATACGTCAATTTGATAATTTTATTCTATTTTTTAATTTTAATTGAATTTTCACCTTTTTTTTGTATAATAGAATAGTAGCATAGAGCTAAACAAGTAGGAGGATTGAAGATGGAACAAAGAAATTTAACAAACGAATTTGACCAGACAGATATTGACGCTAATAAGGTAATGGCAGTACTTTCTTATTTAGGATTTTTAGTCATCATCCCAATTTTAGCAGCAAAAGAATCTAAATTTGCTCAGTTTCATGCAAATCAAGGATTAGTACTTTTTATTGCTGAAGTAGCTTTTGGTATTGTTGTTAGAATTTTAGGAATGATTATACCTATTTTAGGAACAATTCTTGGTCTTTTATGGATTGTATTTACAATTTTATCTATTCTTGGTATTGTAAACGCAGCTCAAGGTACAGCCAAAGAACTTCCAGTTATTGGATCTTACAAAATTCTCAAATAATATTTTATACTAAAAAAGATACAAAATGAATTTCATCTTGTATCTTTTTTTTTAATTATTGCTAAACATCTCATTAAATATACTATCTCTTTGATATTGTTCATCATATTCTGAATCTTTCTCATGTATTGCAGCAGGAAATCCATATTCTTTCATCTTAAGTACAAATGGATCTGGATCAAAAAATTCTGGACCTACAACCCCTGTTGTCTTCCATATTCCATTTGCAATTAAATCAAGCATAATTACAGGGCCAATTGCTGTTTGTGCGACCACTGAAGATGTGCCAAATTGTTTCATACATTCTTGATTATCAGCAATTTGATAAATATACACAGAACGATTCAATCCATCTTTTTTCCCGGTTACCCATGTTCCTGCACACCCTTTTCCTTCCATAATAGATGCTGTTTCTAGTGGGGAAGGTGCAACAATACTTAAAAAATCACGAGGTGTAATTTCTGAATTTCCAATTTTAATTTTATTTTCAGTCTTATCCATTCCTAAGGATTCTAGATTTTTAAGCATCGTCTGAAATTCTGCTGATATTCCATACTTAAAAGTCACCCTATTACAATCAATATATCTTGGAATTAAGGCTACTTCTTCATGCTCAACATTTACAACATCAACTCTTCCAATTCCTCCTGGAAAAAAGAAGCTCTCTGGTTCTGAAAAACATTCTGTTGTATACCATCCTTTTTCTTTTTCCCAAATCAATGGAGGATTTAAACATTCTTCAATGGTTGTCCAAATAGAAAATCCAAAAGCAACATCTTTACCAGGTATTACATAATTATCTCCATCTCTCACTCCAATCTCATCTATTTCATCAAACAAATGTTTTTGTGCATATCTAGCAAACACATCCGATACTCCTGGTTCCACACCAGAACCACAAAGTGCCATAATCCCTTTTTCTTTCCATTTTTCATCTTGTTCAAATTGATAATCTCCAAGTTTAATATGAGACATTTCATATGGTTTATCAGGATGTCTATGTGATAATGTCATTGCACAATCCATATACCCAACACCAGCTTCATATGCTGCCTCAAAGATAATCTCATTAAAGCTAGGTGCTACTACATTTAATATAAATGTAATTCCATGTTTTTCAATCATAGCTTTGATATCTTCCTTGCTTCCAGCATCAAGTTTTTCCGGAATATATCTTGTATCATCTACTAAATCTGCTACTTCTTTGGCTCTTGCAAAATCATAATCTGCTAAAATCATTTGATCCAACCATGTAGCTGCATCACTTTTTTTAAGAATCATAGCTACAGACTGACCCACACCACCTGTTCCAATTAATAATAATTTCATAATCCACCTCCGCTTAAATTTATTTATAACAAGTAAATATTCGCAAATATTATATTTACTTGTTATTAACTCTTTTACTTCATTAACCAATAATTTCCATTCTTTCCAGTATATTATTGTATAAAAAAAGAACAATAGTACGCACTCATTACGCATCTATTGCTCTCTGTCCTTTTGCCAGTTGGTTGTAGCCTCGTAGGCGATGTTTTCACATTCTCTCCAAAGATCCGTCCTACAGCCTTCCCTTTGCCTGTCAGTTTCCACTAATGATTGATACCATCTTTAGCTTTGCTTCTTCGGCCTCTAATTTAATAGATTTCTAGGGCTGTATTCATCCGGTTATATTTAATTTATCTTTCTTTATTCTATGATATCTTCTATATTTAAGTCAAGCTTATAATACAAGTCCTATCATTATAAAGTAAGGCAACTTTTATATCTATTTATTTTCTGTTTCTATTTGTTCTTAACCCTAAATAACTTAATATAATAAGTTTCATGCATTTTCTATTTTAAATTAAAAACATTCTTATATTGATTTTTATCCTATGTAACCCTATTATAGTATAAGTATAAAATTATACCTACTTTAAAATTATGATTGGAGCACTTTATGTTTAAAAAGAGAATTTTATCTCAAAAATGGATTACACTTATCATTGTAATTTCAATGACTTTTATGTCTTGTTTGGATGCTAGTATTATAAATGTAGCACTACCCGTCCTAACCAAAGAATTAGGAGAACCCCTTTCTACTGTTCAATGGGTTGTGATTAGTTATTTAATGACTATTTGTTGCACGCTTATCTTTTGGGGAAGATTAGGTGATGTACATGGAAAATCTTTTATTTTCAAATTTGGTATGGGTATGTTTATCGTAGGGTCTTTATTATGTGCCTTATCCCCTAATCTAAAATGGTTGGTTTTAAGCCGCATTGTTCAAGCTGTTGGTGCAGGTGCTTTTATGGCTAATAACCAAGGTATTATTACTCAGATATTTGGTGCTCATGAAAGAGGGAAAGCCTTAGGAATTCTAGGTTCTTCAGTAGCATTAGGAACTATGGCAGGTCCTGCTATTGGTGGAATTATTTTATCTGTTATGTCCTGGAATTATATATTTTTTGTAAACATTCC
>JBFHFI010000203.1:0-4041 GCA_041583675.1 Butyrivibrio sp.
GTAAAGAATTAATAGCCCAGACAATCCATAGTAGCAGCAACAGGACAGGTAAACCTTTTATAGCAATAAACTGTGCTGCAATGCCAAATGGGCTTTTAGAAAGTGAATTGTTTGGATATAAAAAAGGGTCCTTTACAGGTGCTACTAAAGATGAAATTGGTCTAATCAGAAAAGCTGAAAAAGGTACTTTATTTTTGGATGAAATAGGGGAAATGAATATTAAACTACAATCTAAACTCCTTAGGTTTATTCAAGAAAAGGAAATAAGGCATATAGGTGATGAGAAAAATTATCCTGTGGATGTAAGAATTATTTGCTCAACTAATCGCAATCTAAAAGAAGAGATAAAGTTAGGAAATTTTAGAGAAGATCTCTACTACAGAATTAATGTAATAAACATTGTTGCCCCTCCCCTTAGGGAAAGAATTGAAGATCTTGACTTATTGGTTTCTCACTTTATAGATAAGTATAGAATATCGTACAACAAAGGGGTTAAGGGAATAACGGATGATGCTATGAATCAACTTAAATCTTATGATTATTTAGGTAATGTAAGAGAACTTGAAAATATTATTCAAAGGGCAGTCTTATTATGTGGAGAGGAATATATTGGTGCTGATTCTTTGAATCTTAACAATCCTAAACTGATAAAAAGAAATGATGAAACAAGCGATAAATATATAAAAATATATGAAGGTGAGACATTAGAGGACATAGAGAAAAAGGCCATAGAATTTGCCTTGAAAAATAACGGACAGAATAGAAGATGGACAGCCGACAGCCTTGGAATGAGTGAAAGATCCCTAAGGTATAAAATTAAAGAATACAAATTATAACTATGTATTGTACTACTAATTAACATAATAAAGATTATATACTATTAGATTGACCTTAAAAGTTTCATAGTATATAATCTTTGTTATATGTCAAAAAATATAAATAAATGGCTATGAAACTGGAAAATTGAATAATCTATGAATAATTATTGATAGATGCAAATTAAAAACCAGCAATCATAACAATCAATCATAACAATCAATCATAACAATCAATTGATTAAGGAGAAGCAATAGATGAAGGAACAACTGACAAAAAATATTTTAAAAAGTATGCCTCTTGGTTATGCCTTGCATCAATTTGTAAATGATGCAAACGACGTGCCGTGTGATTATATATTTTTGGATCTAAATTCCAAATTTGAAGAATATACTGGCCTTTGTGCCTCTCGTATACTTGGAAAAAAAATTACAGAAGTCATACCAGACATTATGGAAGATGATTTTGATTGGATTAAAACTTATGCCAAGGTTGCTTATGGTGGCGAAAAAATTCAAATAGAGCAGTATGTTCAGTCATTAAAGCGATGGTATCGTGTATATGCTTATTCTCCCCAAATAGGATGTTTTGTCACACTCATTGATGATATATCTGAAAAGAAAATTCTGGAAAATAAAATACTTGAAGTGCAGCAGGTGGCTAAAGCTGCTAAGCAGAACTCATTAAACCAAAATAAAGAACGACTAAGGTACAATAATATACTTAATAAAATTCCGGTTCTAATATGTGAATTCGAAAAAGACAGCGCATTGACCTATGTAAATGATGAGTATTGTAAATATTTTGGCTATCAAAGAGAAAATTTGATTGGAAAACTATTTTTGGGCCTTATTCCTGAAGAAGAGCGTGAAGCTGCCAAACAGCATTATTTAAGATTAACACCAGAAAACCCAGTGTCTACCAATATCCACCACGTGCTAAAGGGTAACGAAATATGCTTGATGGAATGGCAGGATGTTGCCATTTTTGATGAACATGAAATTCTAATTAACTATTGTTCTATTGGTACAGATGTAACCGAAAGAAAAAAGTTGGAAGAACAAGATAAAAATGAATTAATCAGATTAAGATCGTTCATTGAAAACAATTCTGCAGTTATACTATTTATTGAACCTGAAACAGGAAAGATACTGGATGCTAATCCTGCTGCATTTGATTTTTATGGTTACACAAAAGACGAGTTAATAGGCATGTCTAGTAATGATATTAATATGCTAGGAGAAGAGAAGATAAAAGAATTAAGGCGCGGTGTAACAGAAAAAGCGCAGAAATATCATACATTACCGCACAAATTAAAAAATGGAGAAATTCGAATTGTGGATGTACACAGCAGCCCAATTAATTTTAATTCCAAACAATTTTTGCTATCAATTATCTTCGATGTTACAGATAAAGAAGAAGCTATGAAAGAAATAAAGCACCTGGCTTACCATGATTACTTAGTGGGAGTGTATAACCGCCGGTATTTTGAAGAAACATTTGCGAAGTTGAACACGGAAAAGAACTATCCATTAGCTGTTATTATGGGTGATATCAATGGATTGAAAATTGTCAATGACAGTTTTGGTCATAATATAGGTGATGAACTTATTAAAGAGACAGTAAAATTAATCAAGTCGACTATCCGTGGTGATGATGTATTAGCCAGGATTGGCGGCGACGAATTTGCAATTTTGTTGACGAAAACATCTGAGGCAGATGTATTGAGACTAACCAATCGTTTGGAAGCCGAGTTAGAACGATATGTTAATATTGTCATAGATGAAAATGTTAAAGTATATTTATCAGTTTCCTTTGGTTACCATATACAAAATGAGGACGTGCAAAGTTTGGATGAACTGATGAATGAAGCTGATAGCCACGTCTATAGAAGAAAATATTATAACAAACATAGTATGAGAAGCAACATGATTAAGTCAATGATGAGTACTTTGTTTCAAAAAAGTGAAAGGGAAGAAAATCATTCTCAACGAGTTAGTAAATACTGTGAAGCTTTAGCAAAAGTTTTAAATTATGATCGGGAATGGATTAATAAAATAAGAGTTGCAGGCAGTCTGCATGATATTGGAAAAATTGGTATCAGTGAAATGATACTGAACAAGCAAGGAAAACTTGACAATATGGAATGGGAAATTATGAAACAACATCCCATAAAAAGTGCTGAAATTTTAAAAGAAACAGAAGAATATAAAGATATTATCCAAGTGGTTGCCGCTCATCATGAAAGGTGGGATGGGACAGGTTATCCAAATGGGTTGAAAGGTGAATGTATACCCGAACTGGCAAGGGCTATTGCAGTTGCTGATGCTTATGATGCCAGGGTAGAACTAAGGTCCTATCGTAAACCTATCAGTAAACAAGAAGCTATTGCAGAATTGATAAAATGTTCAGGCACTCAGTTTGATCCGCATATTGTAGATGTGTATGTGAATCAAGTGTTGATGAAAGATGAGAATAATGATTTATAATAAATAGTCTATAATTCATGAGACGGTTTGGGGTCACCCTAAACCGTCTCATTTGCTTACTAAACAATAACACTTAGGGTAAATGTGTTATCTTTCGCCTCAAATGAATAAATACCTTGGTATTTTGTAACGATTTTAACAATACTTATTGTACCCGTTCCATGCCCTCCCATATTAGATATTGGAATATCATTTCTAAATTCAATAGAACCCTCGTATGAGTTGACAATTTGAATATATATTTTATTTTTTTTGAAATGGCAAGTAAAATTGATTTTCTTCTTTTCGATTTCTATTATTTTTTCACAAGCAAGTATGGCATTTTCAATTCCATTTGACAAAATAACACATAAATCAGTGGTGGACACAGGAATTGTTTTAGGAATAATTGCGTCTATATTAATGTTTATTTTTTTATTTTTTGCTTTCTTTACATAAGCGGAGAGTATCATGTTTGTATCATTGTTTTCGCAATAAAGTACTACTCCTGATTCCTCGATTTCACTACATATGCTCATAATGTATTTACTTGATTCTTGAAAGTTAGACTGCAAAATACAGGTGTTTATATACTGTAAATGGTGTCTTAAATCATGGCGATAGATTACTGCCATTTTATGTGAATTTTCAAGAACAGATAAATATTGTTTCATAGAATCCATTTGCAAGGTTAATATAGTTTGCTCGTTTTTCCAAACAAACTGCTCCCTTGTTTGCTTAAAAAGCATAAGAATAA
>JBFHFI010000204.1:0-4035 GCA_041583675.1 Butyrivibrio sp.
CCGCTTTGATTCCAGCCTCAAAAGCATAGTTCTTACTTCCTGGATCTTTTGCTGTTGAATTCTCATGACTTCGCCATGTATATAATATTTTTGGTATATGTTTGATTTTATTCGCTTTTTCCGTACATCTCAAAATCATATCATAATCTTGAGATCCATCAAATTCTTTTCGAAATCCCCCTACTTGATTATAAAGTTCTCTAGAAAAAACAAACAAATGACAAATATAATTATTATTCCTTAATAAATCCAAATTATAATCTGGTTTAAAATGCGGAAGTACCCTCTTTTTTTTGAAGGTCTCACATTTATCGTCATCTGTGTATTTAAAATCTACTCTTTCATCTTCTTCTAACACTTTTGCACACTCATATAATGCATCCGGTCTTAAAATATCATCATGATCCCCAAGAACAATATAATCCCCCGTTGTTAATGCAAGTGCGGCATTTGTATTTTCTGCAATTCCAAGGTTATTTTCCAACTCAATATATTTTACTCTAGCATCTCCTTTAGCAACGGAATCCACTATTTTCTTCATAGTATGTCCTTTTCCTCCGCCATCTGCTAAACAAAGTTCAAAATTCTGATAAGTTTGATTTAATACTGATTTTATCATTTCTGCAAAATAATCATTTCTAGGTCTATATACAGGAACAACAATTGAAAACAATGGCTGTTGTTGAAATACATATAATTGTTGTTCTTTTAATTCTTTTTCTTTTGGGTCTCTTTGCTTAATCCAATAATTATAGTCAAATACATTATACCCAAACACCTTTTTTAGAATTTTATGCCATAAGGCTTTTAGCCCTCTTTGTTTTAAGTATCGATAACTTAAATCAAACATTTCTCTTAGCGTATAGCTTTCATTGTCTTGCTCTTTTTCCAAATTTACATATTTTCGAGTTTTTCTATTTTTTGATTCAAATATTATATCTATGGTTTTATGTTCATAATCTTCTAAAGTTATTTCAAACCCCGCTGATTCTGATAACTCATCTTTTAGATAATAATCTTCAATATCTGTTCTTATCAGACGTCTCACTTCACCCAATACAGGATCCCCATTGTGATACATATTAATTTGTACTATTTCTGCATCTGCACACCATCCTGATATTTTAACAATATTATCTACTTTTTTCACTTTATCCACACATCCAGCTATTTGATGAAGATGCATTGCATAGTTTTTTCCTGAAATTACAAATGATGCTTTTTCACCTTTGTTTTCACCTGAAAATTCAATTTCCAATATTAATTTTTTAAATTTATCTGGAACAGGAATTAAAAATTGATACTCACATGAAAACAAAAGATTTTCGCTTCTGTAACAAAATCTCGCCCTATTATTATCTCTATAAACGATATCTACTAAAGTATCTACGCCATCAATCTTCGCTTTTACAATAGCATCTTTCATATAAGTTTCATTTGTACCCGCATGAATCACCAATGTATTTGGATCTTCTAATTTAGCTCTATAATCAGCAAAATATATAAGGCTTTTTTTCATTTTAATATCCTACTTTCTAAAAATTCTAACTAATATTATTGAAAAAGTTAAAAGATAAATATTGCATATCATAAATACAATCATGGTTTCTATATCCCATTTTATATATGTATATTTCATGGCAACTGTCTTTGTACCATCATTAACAGCCCCTATTCCTATGGATTGCTCTCTTGCATTCTGACATGAAATAGAAATTGTATAAATTTGACCTTTACTATTTTTAATTGTATCAAAATCCAAAGTAGTAAACAATCCTTGTCTAAAATCAGATACTTTCATGCTCTCAGATACAATCTGATTTCCCTCTTCATCTGTTAGAGTATATACAATAGCTCCCGTTTCATCGTGTAAATCCATAAAATAAAATTCAAGCCCTGTTAATTCATTTTCCTCACAAGTAAACGTATATTCAAAATCATTTTCTTTATACACCGTATTACCTAATGTAATTTGCTGATAAGAAACGTCATTTTCATAGATTCTTTTATCTGTTTTAACATAGGAGAAGAAATATCCCACGATTAACATAACAATGACTATTAAAACAACTTTGATCATTAATTTTTTATTCATTTCCGCTCCGTTCCCTGATATTTCATTTCAAATTTATGATTTTCTGTATATTTCACAAATTTCTTCGGCCTTTCCCTGCATTTTTAAACTTCCCGCTTCAATCCATATTACTTTATTACAGATTTGTTCGACTTGATCAATACTATGGGACACAAATAATACTGTTGTACCACCATCCATCATTTCACCTATTCTCTTCTCACATTTTTGTTGAAATCTAAAATCTCCAACTGAAAGAACTTCGTCCACAATTAAAATATCTGCTTTTCCTGATGTTGCAATTGCAAAAGCAAGTCTAGAAAGCATACCTGAAGAATAATTTTTAACTGGTACATCCATAAATTCTCTTAGTTCTGAAAATTCAACAATATCCTCAAATACTAGGTTCATCATTTTTCTGGATCTTCCCAATAATGCACCATTCAAATATATATTTTCTCTACCTGTTAAGTCAAAATCAAACCCTGCACCTAATTCTATTAATGGCGCAACGCTTCCGTCCACTATAACATTCCCCGTCGTTGGTTTTAGTACTCCAGCAATTACTTTTAGCATCGTACTTTTTCCACTTCCATTTAAACCAATTAATCCAACGGAATCTCCTCTTTTCACATCAAAACTAATTCCTTTTAATGCCCAAAATTGATCATAGTGCAATTGTCCTTTTACAGCTCTTATTAAATATTCTTTTAAACTATCAACTTTTTCTTTTGCAAGATTAAATTCCATTGCCACATTGTTAACAGCAATTATAACTTCTTCCATATAATCTCCTAAACGTACAATATAAATTTGTCTTGATTTTTATAAAACACTCTAAATCCAATTAATAATGAAAGTATACTTGGAATTGTCGTCATTAAGATTGCAAACCCACTTGGCATACTCCCATCCATCATAAATCCACGAAACATCTCTAATATACTTGTAATTGGATTAAGATATACGATTGTTTTTACCCAATCCGGCAACGCTTCTATTGGATAAATAACTGGCGTTAAATAAAGTAATACCGTTGTAAATACCGTATACAAATGAACAATATCCCTGAATTTCACAGCATACGTTGCTAAAATCATACTAATTCCTAATGAAAACATCATTAAAAAAGCAATCGGAATTATTGATAATACAACCGTATAATGTAATTCCGCTCTAGTAAAAAACATAACAATAATTAATGCAGCAAAAGAAGCCATTAAGTTAATTGATATCGATATAATTCTAGATAATACAAACATGTATTTAGGAACATAAACTTTTTTTATAAGTGGTGCATTTATAATAATTGCATTCATTCCAGATGTTGTTGACTCAGAAAAGAAATTAAATACCACCTGTCCACTCAATAAATATAATGGATAATTTTCTATGGAGAATCTTCCAAATAATTGTGTAAAAACAATTGATAAGACAATCATCATTAACAAAGGATTTAATAATGTCCATAAAACTCCTAATATGGATCTCCTATATTTTGTTTTTACATCTCTCGCTACAAGTTCACTAAGCAAAGGTCTATAGCGATTAAAGTTCTCTATTATTATTTTCATTCCTTAGTAATCCTTTTATATTCTTTTATTCCTGGCCATACTTTATCTTTATCTGAAAGAAGTATTTCCATATCCTCTGTAATTGGCCACTCCACTCCTATTTCAGGATCATCCCATTTTAATCCACCTTCATCATTTGGATGATAAAAATCTGTACATTTATAGGCAAATTCAGCATATTCTGACAACACAACAAACCCATGAGCAAAGTTTTTTGGGATAAAAAATTGCTTTTTATTTTCTTCTGAAAGAATAACTCCATACCATTTTCCATAGGTCTTTGATCCCTCTCTCAAATCCACGGCAACGTCAAATACTTCACCTCTAATTGCTCTTACCAATTTATCTTGAGGATATTCTTTTTGAAAATGCAAGCCTCGTAAAACC
>JBFHFI010000205.1:0-3944 GCA_041583675.1 Butyrivibrio sp.
AGTACCCAAGGTATCTACAAATGATGTAAGATTACCTCCCACAATATTACCTGATACATTTCCTAAAACTCTGCTTACTAAAGGAATATCGGGAGGATTATCTAGCAGTCTAGTTGATGTAAAAGTAGATGTAGCTGTAAAGAATTGGTTGAAATTATACGCAGGGGTGGTATCTCTAAAATTAATGAGAAGAAGGCTGTGGAAAGAGATTAAATTTGACCATGTATACAACACATTTAATAATATTGTTATATCACTGTATCCCGTGATGATTTTGGGATTGCGATTTATTGCGGAATAATCTAAGTAAGGAATTATATCTGCGACACCTACGCCTCCCCTTGTAGGAATTATTGCTTTTACCTTTGGGTTCTCGAACATATCCATTAAGTCAGAAGCTCTCTGCTGTGGTGTAGAAGCTACATAACCGTCTGACGAATACACATATTTTCCCAGGATTACATTAAATCCAATTCCTTCAAGAAATTTTATTCTCGTATCGATTGTGTTTTTATCTTGTGGACTCCCAAGGGTAACTATTCCTATGGTATCACCAGCACGTAAAATAGGTGGTTTTATAGCCATCTTATTACCTCCTGTGAACTTATTATATTTGCTTGAACTTGTTTATTTAATCAGTATATGAAAATGCACATGATTTTGTTAATAGAAGAATATATCAATTCTGTAAAAAAAATCTATAAATTACTAGAAAAATATAGAAACAGCTCTAAAGAATAAATATTTTTCGCACTAATTTTCATAGGAATACAGCAAAAATCTCTCAAATGCGGTAAAATAAAAGAAAAAACTTTTTCGCATTGGAGGATTGTATGAGTAAGTGGTTAAGAAAAGCTGATAAAAGAAAAATAAAAGAGCAAGATAAAGGAATTTTAGATTTTGCCAAAAGCAATAATCATTATTTCAAGAATTTAAGAGAATGGATAAATGAAATGATGGATCCAAGGCACCAAAGTTATATTACGTACACACAAGCGGATTTGGTTATTCTCGGTTTGCTCAAAAACGTATGTTCTGTAGAGAGTATGCACCAAATGGAAGAAAAATTTAACGAAGCTGTTTGTATTCATAATTTAAAAGTACTGTCCGGAAACGAAAAGCTAGAAGAAATGCCACACAGTGATACGTTGAACTATTATCTAGAACTGTTGTCGCCAGATTGTCTGGATGAATTACGTGGGAAAATGGTAAGAAGTTTGATCCGTTCTAAAACATTTAATAGAGCAAAAATCATTGGTGGTTACTGGAGAATAATCCTGGATGGAACTGGATTATTTCATTTTAAGGAACGTCATTGTGAAAACTGTTTAAAGACGGTCAAAGTAAATGAAGATGGAACTAAACGTATAGACTATTATCATAAAGTATTGGAAGCAAAGTTAGTTTTGAATGATAATATAATAATCAGTCTTGGAACAGAATTTATTGAAAATGAAAATGAAGATGTGACAAAGCAGGATTGTGAACAAAATGCAGCAAAAAGACTGATGGCAAAAATTAAAAAGCAGTATCCACGCCTTAAAATCTGTATACTTGGAGATGCATTGTATGCAGCAGAAAGCATCATGAAAATCTGTCGTAATAATAGGTGGACATACATTTTAAATAAAAAGGATGGTAACCAAAAGAATATCTCTAAGGATTATGAATATATAAAATCAGCAGGTGAGAATGCTTATTATGAAGTAAATTACAAGTTGGAACAGGGAAAATCCTGCTTTGTAAATCATGTGGAAGAAGTAACTGGTAAAACAGAAGTATTTAACATATTTGAATATCTGTATGCAGAAAATGGAAAAACACATTTTTTTGTATGGATAACAAATATTGAATTAAAGAAAAGAAATCTGGAAGAAATGGTTTCTGCTGGGCGAAGTAGATGGAAAATAGAAAATGAAGGATTTAATAATCAGAAAAATGGAATCTACCAGATAGAACATCTGAATAGTAGAAACAGTAATGCTATGAAAAATCATTATCTTCTAACACAGATAGCAGATATATTGATGCAGCTATATCTGGTAAGTAATAAGCTGGTTAAGAGCATAAAGCAGAGCATAAAAAATACATCTTCAAGGCTACTCGAAAGTTTTCGCCAACAAACAGTAACAGATGAAGATGTATTCTACATTCTCCAGTACACAACAGTGCACTTGGAATAACAAGTTAATTATACCGCAGGTGGTGATAAAAAGGAATAAAAAATTTAACTAAATATCCACAAAATTTCAACTTGTGGTATTTTATTCCATATTGTTGTGGATAACTTTCCTGAAATCACAGCAATTGTGGAAAACATAAAAAAAAATATTTTTATTTGGAAATAGTTTAGTTTAATTAAATTTATTCTTTGCCGCTGTGTCCAAAGAAAATCAATTGACCTTTCAACAATATCAGTGTATAATAACTGAATACGTTGTCAAAGTATTTGACAATATAAAAATAGAAGAAGAGGTGGACTATGTTTAAAACAAAAAGAAATTTATTAATTATGCTAGTTATTTTTGCGATGGTATTATCTGTTGTTGGATGTTCTAATTCCAATAGTGAACAATCTAATACTAGTGGGGAAACCCCATCAGCTACATCTGATAATCATGTATCAGGTCCGGCTATAGATAAAGACACAGTTGTAATTGCTACAGCTGATGAAACACCTTCTTTATCCTCAGCAGGCCACAATGCAGTTGCTGGAGATTATGTAAACAAATTAACTTATAATGGTTTATTTCGTTTAGATAAGGAGATAAATCCTATTCCAGATCTTGTAAAAGAATATACCATGGAAAAAGATGAAAATGGGGAAGAAAGTATATGGG
This sequence comes from Butyrivibrio sp., assembly GCA_041583675.1. Lineage (GTDB taxonomy): Bacteria > Bacillota > Clostridia > Lachnospirales > Lachnospiraceae > Eshraghiella. The sequence goes on from JBFHFI010000205.1 coordinate 2,841, forward strand.
TTATGACTCTTCATGAAGGTGTTAAATTCCATGATGGAAGTACTCTTACATCAGATGATGTAATAGCTACATTGGCAGATGTTAAAACACAACCAGAGGTACTTACTTATACAACATCAGTAGTGAAAACAGAAAAAGTTGATGACTTAACATTTAAAATCTATACTGATGGGGCTTCTTCTTCTTTACTTTATGATTTAAGTCACCACGCTAATGCTATAAGGCCAAAAGCTTTGATAGATGCGGGTAACGATTTTAATGCAAATCCTATAGGAACAGGCCCTTATAAATTTGTAGAGTGGACTAGAGGTGAGCAAATCAAATTTACAGCAAATGAAGATTATTTTGATGCTGACCGTGCTCCAACAATTAAAAATATTGTATGGAAGATTATACCTGAAGGTTCTTCTCGTACTATAGCCTTAGAATCTGGTGAGATAGATTATATTATTGAATTAGATTCAACATCTTTAGATAGTCTTAAAGCAAATGCTGATATATCAGTTTTAGAGGTACCAAGTCTTTCTCATAACTGGTTAACTGTAAATAATGAAAAAGCACCTTTTGATAATTTAGATGTAAGAAAAGCAATTTGCAGTGCTATCAATAGAGAAGATGTTATAACTGTAGCATTAAATGGTGCAGGCGTTGCAGCTGAAGGCCAAACACCTAAAGGAATGTTAGGATTCTCTGCTGAAGGTTTTGATAATTATGATTTGGAAGCAGCTAAAGGATACATGGAAGCTTGGGGTGGAGATCCTTCTACAATTGAACTTGATATAATTTGTTCAAATGATACAAAAAGAAGAGCTGGCGAAGTTATTCAAGCTAATTTAAAAGAAATTGGTATCAATGCAACCTTAAGCACAATGGACTTAGCGACTTACCTATCAGTAACAGCAGAAGGTAATTTTACAGGGTTCATAGGAGGATACACTTCAAGCGATATGGTTTCTTTTCTGCAAGGTGTATATCACTCTACCAATATAAATGCTTCTAATAAAACAAGAACAGCTAATCTAGAACTTGACGCTTTAATAGATAAAGCTGCAAAAACTGTAGACCAAGAAGAAAGAGGAAAGATTCTTGAAGAAGCTTCTATAC
>JBFHFI010000206.1:0-3939 GCA_041583675.1 Butyrivibrio sp.
AGCAATTAAAGTTTATTCTGAAATTGGAAAGTTAAAGAAAGTAATGCTTCACAGACCCGGAAAAGAGCTGGAAAATTTAATGCCCGAGTATCTTGAAAGGCTTCTTTTTGATGATATTCCTTATTTGGAAATCGCTCAGCAAGAACATGATGCATTTGCAAATATTTTTAGGGCGCAGGGAATAGATGTAGTTTATTTAGAGGATTTAGTAACAGAATCTCTTTTCAATGATGAAATAAGATTACAGTTCATAAATGAATATATTGAAGAGGCTGGAATCAAAGAAAATAGAGAAACAAGAATTTTAAGAGATTACTTTTTGTCATTTGGTAGTACAAAACAAATGGTTCTTAAAATGATGGAAGGTATTAGGAAATCAGAATTAGATAATTATAGAGGGCCTAGGCTGACTGATTATCTGAGCAATCAATATCCATTTATTATAGATCCTATGCCTAATTTGTATTTCACAAGAGATCCATTTGCAACAATTGGTAATGGAGTATCAATTCATAAAATGCATACTGTAACAAGAAACAGAGAAACATTGTTTGCAAAATATATTTTTAATTGTAATCCTTTGTATAAAGGAACAAAATTGTTATATGATAGGACTGAGGGATATTCTCTTGAAGGTGGAGATATTCTAGTTTTAAATGATGAAATAGTTGCAGTTGGTATTTCTCAAAGAACTAATCCAAATGCAATTGAGAAATTTGCAAGTTTATTGCTTTCAGAAGACAGCACATTTAAAAAAGTTCTTGCAATTGATATACCGAAAACAAGAGCCTTTATGCATTTGGATACTGTATTCACAATGGTTGATTATGATAAGTTCACTATTCATCCTAATATTAAATCGGAAATAGGGGTTTATGTCTTAGAAAGAGGCGATGATGGTAAAATTAACATTACCGAAGAAAAGGGTTTGCTTGAGGATATTTTAAAAAAGGCATTGAACTTAGATAGTGTTAAATTAATTAAATGTGGGGGAAACAGTATAATTGACGCATCTCGCGAGCAATGGAACGATGGATCTAACACTTTATGTATTGCTCCTGGAGAAGTTATAGTATATTCAAGAAACTATGTTACAAATAGAATTCTTGAGGAAGAAGGAATTAAGACATACATTATGCCAAGTTCAGAATTATCCCGAGGAAGAGGCGGTCCAAGATGTATGAGTATGCCTCTAATAAGAGAAAAAATATAAAGTAGTTGCATATATAGCAAAAAATTGATAATATAAAAATACAATAAAATTTATAAATAATCATGGAGGATTAAAAATGGCAGTAAACTTAAAAGGAAAAAGTTTTTTAACTTTAATGGATTTTACACCAGAAGAAATAAGATATATGTTAGATTTGTCACATGATTTAAAGGCAAAAAAGAGATCTGGGGTTTACAACGATGTTCTAAAAGGAAAAAATATAGTATTATTATTTGAAAAATCATCAACAAGAACAAGATGTGCATTTGAAGTAGCAGCTTTAGAAGAAGGGGCACATGTAACATTCCTAGATTCTGGTAGTTCACAAATGGGTAAAAAGGAATCATTAGAAGATACAGCAAAAGTACTTGGAAGATTCTATGATGGTATCGAATATAGAGGATATAAACAAGAAGTAGTAGAAAACTTGGCAAAATATGCTGGAGTACCAGTGTGGAATGGTTTAACAGATGTGGACCATCCAACACAAATTCTTGCGGACATGCTAACAATTGAAGAACATGTAGCAAAACCTTTAAACAAGGTGAAAGTTGTTTTTGCAGGAGATATAAGGAATAACATGTCTTATGCATGGATGTATGGTTGTGCAAAAATGGGCATGCATTTTGTTGCATATGGTCCAAAAGAGTTAATGGAACAAGTTGATAAAGATATAGTTAAAAAAGTAAAAGAAATAGCCGCGTATACAGGTGGAGTAATAGAAATATCAGATAGCGTGGAAGCAGTAAAAGGTGCAGATGTAATATATACTGATGTTTGGGCATCTATGGGTGAAGAAGCACAAATACCTGAAAAAGTAAAAATGCTTACTCCATACAAGGTTACTATGGAATTGTTAAAAGCTACAGGCAATGATGATGTAATATTTATGCACTGCTTGCCAGCGTTTCACGATTTTGAAACAAAAATGGCAAAAGAGCAAAAAGAATTGGGCTTTGACATTAGAGAAGTAACAGATGAAGTGTTCAGAAGCAGACATTCAGTAGTATTTGATGAAGCGGAAAATAGAATGCATACAATAAAAGCAGTTATAGTGGCTACTATAGCTTAATATATAAAGAGAAATATATCAAGGAGAGGAATTGAAAATGGACAAAATAGTAAAAGTAGTTATAGCACTTGGTGGTAACGCCTTGGAAGACAAAAGTTTGCCACCTACAGCAGAAGCGCAACTGGAAATAGTAAAAAGAACATCAGAGTATTTGGCTGATATAAGTTGTGCTGGCTACGAAATAGCCATAGTTCATGGTAACGGACCACAAGTTGGAAGATTATTGCTTGCATCAGAAACAGCAAAAGATGTTACTCCTCCTATGCCATTTGATGCATGTGGAGCAATGACTCAAGGATATATTGGATACCATATTCAGCAAGGATTAAAATATTCTTTAGCTAAAAGAAATAGGATACTTCCTGTTGTAACTGTAGTAACACAGGTTGTAGTGAATAAAAATGATCCTGCATTTAATAATCCGACTAAGCCAATTGGATTATTCTACACTGAGGAGCAAGCAAAAAAACTTGCTGAAGAAAAAGGATATACAGTTAAAGAAGATGCAGGCAGAGGATGGAGAAGAGTAGTTCCTTCACCAATTCCAGAGAGAATAATAGAAGTTGACACAATAAAAAGATTGTGGGATTCAACAATTGCTATAGCATGTGGCGGTGGTGGAGTTCCAGTAATAGAAAATGCCGACGGATCAGTTGAAGGTATTGCAGCTGTTATTGATAAGGATTTAGCAGCAGAAAAGTTGGCGGAAGATATTGATGCAGATATCTTAATGATATTAACAGAAGTTGAAAAAGTATCAATCAATTTTAAAAGGCCAAATCAGCAAGATTTATCACAAATAACTACTACAGAAGCTGAGAAATACATGGATGAAGGACATTTTGCGCCAGGCAGCATGCTTCCTAAAGTAATGGCTTCCATTAAATTTGCACAATCAAGACCAGGAAGAAAATCAATAATTACATCTTTGTATAAATCAATGGATGCATTAAATGGTTTGACTGGAACATTAATTCAAGATTAATATGATTTAGAAATAAAAAACGAAGGGAAATAATTTTGATCCCTTCGTTTTTTATTTTGCATTGAAAAATATTTGAGAGTAGAAAATGCAATTTTAAGATAATATATTACAAATCAACACAGGTTATTTAATACTAGCTCACTAGTTTATTATGCTAATAAAATCAAAATATATTTATAGTATAAAAAATTACTAACAAAAAAAAGGTTGAATTCCAAATGGATAAAGTGTAATGAATTTTGTTATTGCTTTAAAAATAACATAATGTAATATTATAAATTGTTTGACTTTTATGCAAAGAAACTCATGAAAAAATATTAAATTCGCTCCTCTTATTACAATTGTCTACCAATAAATGGATGATGCTTTGGAAAGAATCAAAAGAGCTATGTCATAATAAATATTATGCAAAAAAAATAAAGCATTTAATTGGATGCTTTATTTTTTATTGCTTACATATTTTGTTCTTGCAATTGCTTTAAAATTTGTTTTGTTGTTTGACCTTCAATTTCTTTTAAGGTCAATTGAGATTTTCCTTCTTTTCTTGAATCAATATTTCTAAAAGCATTGGTGAGCATAAGTTTGATACGGTTGATTTGATTTACCTCACTTATTCCGGCATCAAAGTCTATAGGAACAATATTATATATTGGATATGCATCCTTTAGC
>JBFHFI010000207.1:0-3903 GCA_041583675.1 Butyrivibrio sp.
ATTTACAAGAAGTTCTTATTATTTTAGATAAAAAAGAGTCTTTTGCAGAATAATGATTAAGGAATATATGAGGCTGAATTTTGAGACGATTTATTTTAAGTGTAATTTCAATTATAACATTATATATATTACAGACAACTTTGTTTTCAACTGCATTTTCTTTAGGGGGGATTTCTCCTAATTTATTGCTTATGTTCACATGTATTGCTGGATTTATGCGTGGGAGAAAAGCCGGATTATTTACCGGATTTTTTTGTGGTTTATTAATAGATTTTATGAATGGCGGTATAATAGGATTTACGCCTATTATGTTATTATATATTGGATATTTCAATGGGATATATCATAAAGAATATTCTAAAGAACATTTATTATTACCAATTAGCTTAGTTGCTTTTTGTGATTTATTTTCTGGAGTTATCTTTTATATTTTTAATTATCTTATAAGAAATAGACTTGATTTTGGATATTATCTTGTTCATATAATTTTACCTGAAGTTGTTTACACGGTAATGGTAACTATTTTTGCATATATATTTGTATATTATGTAAACAATCAATTAGATATTTTAAGTAAAAAAAGGCAGGCAAAAAATGTTGGGAGACAAAATAGCTGATTTCTTAAAAGAAATCCTATCTGATTTAAAAAGAATATTTTCATCAAGAATGATTCCCTTTGTAATAATATCAATGGCTTTATTTGCGATTTTAATTTATAGATTATTTATCTTGCAAATTGTAAACGGTGAATATTATTCAGAAAATTACACTTTACAATCTGAAAAAACCGTTACAACTACAGGAACTAGAGGCAATATATATGATAAGAATAATGTTTTATTAGCTTATAGCGAATTGGCATATTCTGTTGTGATAGAAGATAGCGGATATTATTCTACAAATAATATGAAAAATGAAGCATTAAATGAAATAATTGCATCTTCCGTTTATATTATTCAATCTCATGGAGATACTTTGGATTATGATTTTTCTATTTTTGTAAATGAGGAAAATGAATTCGAATATTCCTTAAGTGGTGAATCTTTAAAACGGTTTTTAAGAGATATTTATGGTTATCAAGCTGTTAGTGAACTCTCAGATGAAGAAATCAATGCAAAAGCATCTGAAACCGTAGAGTATTTGAAATTAAGATATGAAATTAATGACACTTATGATAATGAGATGACTATGAATATTATATATATTCGATATAATCTTGCAGCAAATTCATATAAAAGATATGTTTCTTTTACTCTAGCATCTGATGTTTCAGCAGAAACAATGGCTGCAATTTTAGAAAACTCAGATACACTTACCGGTGTAGGAATAGAAGAAAATTCCATTCGAAAATATAATTATAGCATTTATATGGCCCATATTATTGGGTATACGGGTAAAATTAATACTACGGAATTAGAAGAACTTGAATTAATAGATGATTCTTATACAGCAACTGATGTTGTCGGAAAATCCGGAATTGAATCGGAATATGAAACAACCCTCGCAGGGACCAAAGGCTCTGAAACATTGATGGTAGATAATGTTGGACGTGTTCTTGAAGTTACAGATTCTGTGGAAGCTGTTGCCGGCCAAGATGTTTACCTTTCTATTGATGTGGAATTACAAAAAGAAGTTTATGAATTATTAGAAAGAAGATTAGCAGAAACACTTGTTTCAAGAATAGTAGATTCTGATTCTGATGTTGGACCTGATGAACAAATTGTTATTCCAATTACTGATGTATATTTTGCTTTAATTGATAATAATACAATTGATATGTCTCTTATTGCTACTTCTGAAACCGAAACGGCAACTTCTGTTTATACAACTTTTAGTAATTATAAAACTCAAGTATTGGAAGATGTAAGTGAAGAACTAAATAATGGTATATTGTTTAATTCTTTAACCTCTGATATGCAAGAATATATTACATTATTAAGGCGAAGTCTTATTAATAATAATATTATAAATACAGAAGATATTTCTTCTACAGATGAAGCACAAGCGGCTTGGTTGAATGGAACAATATCTCTTCATGATTATTTAGATGCAGCAATTAGTAATGATTGGATCAATATCTATAATTTAGATGTGAGCTCAGATTATCCAACCAAAGATGAAGTTATGGAAGCTATTATTAACGAAATTATAGATGAAACAAATACAAATAATGATTTTGATAAACTTGTTTATAAATATCTAGTAACCAATCATATTGTTACAGGAAGACAATTATGTTTATTGTTAATGGAACAAGATGCAGTTTCTTATACGGAATCTGAATATATTAATATTTATAATGGAGGGTCTACTTTTACTTATTTGGTTGAAAAAATAGATAATCTAGAAATTACCCCTGCGCAATTAGCTTTAGATCCATGTTCAGGTTCTTGTACCATCGAAGATCCAAATACGGGCGAATTGTTAGCAATGGTATCTTATCCTAGTTATGATATTAATTATTTTTCTGGATCCATTGATGCAGATTATTATGCAGGGTTATTAGATGACAAATCAACCCCATTGGTAAATCGTGCTACGATGACTAAAATAGCACCAGGATCCACATTTAAACCATTGATGGCTATTGCAGCCTTAAATGAGGGAGTTATATCCACGACTGAAACCGTTTTATGTGATGGCGAATTTGATAAAGTAACTCCTGGTGTAAAATGTTGGGTATATCCATCGGGTCATGGTGATTTAGATACGATTGGTGCCTTGGCAAATTCCTGTAACGTATATTTTTGTGAAGTGGGATACAGGTTAAGTATTACTGCAAATGGAACTTTCAGTACAGATTATGGCCTTTCAAGAATCGAAAAATATACGGAGTTATTGGGATTATCTACAAAAACTGGTATTCAATTACCAGAAGTCACACCACATGCCTCTGACTATAATCCGATTGCATCTTCAATAGGACAGGGGACTAACGCATATACTTCTTTAAATCTTGCAAGATATATTTCAACCATTGCAAATGAAGGAACGGTATATGACAGTTCTATTATTAGTAAGATTGTAGATACTGAAAATCAAGAAACTTACGTTTATGAACCAATTATTGCAAATACGGTAGAAATTGATCAAACAATATGGGATACTGTAAAAGAAGGAATGAGACAAGTTATTTCATCAGGTGTTATGAATGAATTGTGTGAGACTCTTCCAGTTACAATTGAAGGCAAATCCGGAACTGCACAAGAAGATAAAACAAGAGGAGATCATGCAGTTTATGTAATGATTTCTTCTGATGAAGAAGGAAATTCAGAGCTTGTAACCACAGTTATGATTCCATATGGTTATGCATCTACTAATGCTGGTATTATGGCTTATTATGCAACGGCTAGCTATTATGATACTGAAATTCCATCATCTATTTATTTTTCGACAAATTATACGGTTGATATAACCGAATAAATATAGGAGGTAACAATTTGAATAATTCAGTAATTATCAAAGGGAATAAATACGGCATGGTTGTTGTACTTGATGCAAATATTTCTTTTGAAGAACTTTTAAAAGATTTGATTGAAAAATTTGAAAGTTCCACAAAGTTTTTTGACAAAGCAAGTATGGCCATTTCTTTTGAAGGAAGAAGTTTATCTAATTCCGAAGAAAAACAGATATTAGATGCCATTGCAATTCATTCATCCTTAAATATTGTATGTATAATGGATAACGATGAATTAAAGGAACAACAATTCAAAAAAACAATTGATGCAAAGTTAGAAGAGGTCTCTTCTCAAAATGCTAAGTTTTACAAAGGAACATTACGTTCTGGCCAGCAAATCGAGTCAGAATATAGTTTAATTGTATTAGGAGATGTGAATCCTGGTGCAAAAATCATTTCACAGGGAAATGTTATAATTATGGGATCTTTAAGAGGCAATGTATATG
>JBFHFI010000208.1:0-3885 GCA_041583675.1 Butyrivibrio sp.
GAAGAAATTGCCCATATAGGAATATCACAACTTGTGTAAGTCATTCCCCATATAACGTAAGTTACTGCCGATACAAATACTAATACGCCACCTTCTAATGGGAATCCTGCAAAACAAAGGATTGTAGTAATCGCCAGTAAAATTGGTGCAAATATTAAATAAGGTCTAAATTTTCCCCATCTACTCCGTGTTCTATCTGCCACCATTCCCATAAATGGATCATTTAAGGCATCCCAAAAACTTGCTCCAATTACAATCATTGTTGCAATTCCTGTAGAAAGCCCAATCATATCTGTAAAAAAGAACATAATATACATAGCCATATAATTATATATCATATTCTGCCCCAACAATCCCATGGGATAAATCACTTTTTCTCTTTTACTTAACTCATTATTTTTAATCACTTTATCCACTCTTTTCTCCTTTAAGTTGTAAATTTTTAGTCTTGTAATAGTTTCCGTCTTGCAATTCTAATCCCTCCAACACATGGAGATTCTTGCAACCTTTGAATGTTTTGTTCTGTAATCCCTGTTAAAAGATAAAACTGCTTGATAAATTCTTGAAAAAATTCTTGATTCCCAAATAATCCTCCCCCGAGTACTATATGATATTCCATCTTGGTTTTTTGATTTAATTTGTTAAACATAGCAGCCCCAAGTTCAGCCATATGCTTTGTTGCTTGTTGTTTAATCCTTTCTCCTTGTTTTGAATGTTTTGCTTTAAATATCAAGGGTGCATATTGTGCAACTACTGAAAAATTATCTATTTCTGCTATTTTATAACCCAGTTCTGGAAAAGACTTTGCCCCACTTTTTTTTAATACTAAATCATATATAGGATCCCATATTGTTTGTTCATCCACATACAAAAGTGCATGTTTAAGAACTTCATTTCCAATCCAATAACCTGCTCCACTATCACTAAATCCATAACCCCATCCACCTAAACGGAATACTTCTTCCTTTTGCGTAATTCCATAGACAATAGAACCTGTTCCAGCAATAAGGATCATTCCTGGGCCCTGCGCTTGTGCATAATAAGAAGGAATTGCATCATTGCATACTTGAAATGATTTCTTTATAAAACCCAGATTTTGTATTGTATTTTCAAAATATATTTGGTCCACTTCTGAATCACAACCAGACATCCCCCATACACTATACTGAATATCTTTGACCGCGTAGCCATTTGTCTTCAACTCTTGTATCCCTTTTTGTAGATTCAAAAAAGCCGCATCTTTTCCTATTGCTTTATGACTTGTAGATCCAACAACCGCGGAATATAATTTATTTCCATCTAAATCGCTAATAAATAACTCTGTTTTACTTCCACCACCATCTACCGCTAACAAATATTTTTTATTCATAATTTATTTTCTCACCTTTATTCAACTGAATATTTCCAGATTTTTGATATTCCATACAAACACTTACAATACCCTGTATACAATATTTATGAATATCATGAATTGCCTGTATCTCAGGTATATTTTCTATTTCCAACATTTCATTTAATTCCTTCTTAATATGTGCTATCTCCAATTCTGAAAAATCTCCTGTAATAACAATTAATTCTGGATTCAAAATACAAATAATACTCATCATTGCCTTTGCAATCAAACTATATAGCCTCTTATGATATTTTATTTCATCTGGAAACATCTCTATTTTATTATGTAAATCTTGAATTTCCATTTCTAAATTCTTTATTTCCCCATCAGTTGATTCTACTGGTATACAACCAATCTCTCCTGCAAAACTTGTTTTTCCTCGAAATAAGTTTCCATTGAGAATAATTCCAGATCCCACACCTTCCTCCATATATAGAAGAAGGATATCCCTAACTTCGGTATTCGTTTGATTTAAATAATATCCCATTGCTGCAAGATTAATATCATTTTCTATTAATATAGGAAGATTAAATTCTTCTTTTAATTGCTGAATCAAAGGATATTCATTTAATTGTGGAATACTATTTATACTCGTAATTTTTTCTCCATTAATTACCCCTGGTATTCCAATTCCAATGGTTGATATTCTTCCAGCAGTGTCCATTGTTTGAAGTTCTCTAATTGCATTACAAGTAACTGTATATATATGATCTTTTTTTTGAAAACTTGTGTTTTTTTGATATAAAATTGTTCCTAATCCATCTATGACAAATCCATATATCATCCCTTCCATATAATAAAGCCCAACAGAATGTTCATGATTAGGATTCCATTGATAAAGTTGTGCTTTTCTTCCTCCAGTAGAGTCTAAAATACCTTTTTCAATCACTTTATTTTCTTGTAATAACAGTTTTACAATCTTAATAACTGTTACAAGACTAATTCCTGTTTTTTCTGCAATTTGTGGTTTGGTACAAAGTAAATTCTCTCGAAAAAATTCTTCAACCAAATTTTTATTCACATTTTTTATTACGGAAGGAGTTCCCTTCATATTTTCCACCTACTTACTTAATATACTTAATTAAGTATATTTTATCCTTTTTATTGTTTTCTGTCAATTTTATTTTTAATGATAAAAACATTATAAAAAAAGGATATTTCCTAAATTTCTTTAGAAAATATCCTTGCTTTTATATTTTTTAAGCTCTTATATCTATACGCCTTGTGCTAACATAGCATTTGCAACTTTTTCAAATCCTGCAATATTAGCTCCTACAACATAATTCCCTTCATAACCATAACGCTTTGCGGCCTCATCCAAATTATGAAAAATATTAATCATTATAACCTGTAATTTGATATCCACTTCTTCAAATGACCAACTTAATCTCTCTGAATTTTGACTCATCTCTAGTGCTGAAGTTGCAACTCCTCCGGCATTAGATGCTTTTCCTGGCACAAATAAAACATTATTTTGTTGAAAATATTTTGTAGCTTCTAAGCTTGTTGGCATATTGGCTCCTTCACACACGGCAATTACCCCATTTTTCACCAATTGCTTTGCATCCTCAATTTGAAGTTCATTTTGAGTTGCACAAGGAAGTGCTATATCACATTTCACACCCCATACACCCTTACCTTTATGATATTCAGCACTTTTTCGAGCATCTGCATATTCTGTTAAACGTGCACGCTTTACTTCTTTAATCTCTTTTAAAAGATCTAAATCAATCCCATCTGAATCATAGATCCATCCATCAGAATCTGAACAAGTAATTGGGATTGCTCCCAATTGTTGTGCTTTTTGTATTGCATATATTGCAACATTTCCTGACCCAGACACTGCAATTCTTTTATTTTTTATATCTTTCCCATTATGCTTTAACATTTCTTCTGTTATATATAACAAACCATATCCAGTCGCTTCTGTACGTGCTAGTGATCCGCCAAAACTTAATCCTTTTCCTGTAAGTACACCTTCATACACGCCACGAATTCTTCTATACTGTCCAAACATATATCCAATCTCTCTGGCTCCCGTTCCAATATCTCCAGCAGGAACATCTACGTCTGCACCAATATATTTATATAATTCTGTCATAAAACTTTTACAAAATGCCATAATTTCCCGATCTGATTTCCCCTTAGGATTAAAATCAGAACCACCTTTTCCACCACCGATAGGAAGTCCTGTTAGTGAATTTTTAAAAATCTGTTCAAATCCCAGAAACTTAATAATTCCTGTATTTACAGATGGATGTAAACGCAATCCTCCCTTATATGGTCCAATACTATTATTAAATTGTACTCTATATCCTGTATTAACCTGAATTTGACCGCTATCATCTACCCACGAAACTTTAAACTTTAATTGTCTATCCGGTTCAACCAATCGCTCTAACAAAGCCTCCCTACGATAAACTGCTTCATTTTTTACAATTGCTGGTCTTATGGAAACTAACACCTCTTCAATTGCTTGTAAAAATTCTGGC
>JBFHFI010000209.1:0-3772 GCA_041583675.1 Butyrivibrio sp.
CATACACCAGAAGTTTTAAAAAGTGTTTCTGAGAAACATTCAAATGTACAATATATTCATAGAGAAAATGAAAAAGGATTATCCTCTGCAGTTATCAAAGGGTTTGAGATGGCACAGTTTGAATATATAGCTGTTATGGATGCGGATTTACAGCATCCACCCATTGTGCTTAAGCATATGTATTTGGCATTGAATAGTGGAGCAGATATCTGCATCCCAAGTAGATTTATTCCTGGAGGAAGTGATGGAGGACTTAATTTCTATAGAAGATTTGTATCTTGGAGTGCAAGATATATTGGGAAAATAACACTCAAATCATTAAGGGAAGTAACAGATCCAACAAGCGGTTTATTTATGTTTAAAAGACAAGTAATTCAAGCAGCTAATTTACAACCGATTGGGTGGAAAATTATGATTGAAGTATTAGCCTTAGGACAGTATAGTTCTATTATTGAAACTCCATATAGTTTTCAATCTAGAAATGCAGGGGAGTCAAAATTATCAACAAAGGTCACATTTGAATATTTATATCAGCTTTTCAGCTTGTTAAAAAGATCAAATAAAAATAAAATAATAGTAAAAAAATGGTCTCAAAAATTTTTAGATGAACAAATGAATGAATTTGAAAATTCTGTGAAATAATAAAATAGACTAGTAAAATTTAAAAAAATAATATAGAATGAATTTCACATTATAAAACAAAGGAAGTGCAATTACAAGTATACCTATTTATGAGACAATTTTAATTAGTGGGGACGGAAATAAGATTGATGAAGTTCCTTTACGACAAGATACATATGTGGGGCAAGCACTTCAAAGTTTTAGATTAAAAGATATTCTTGAGGCTCATTGTATATATGTATAGAGCATTATTACAATTCAAGGAAAATGAACAAGCATTTGGATTGGGATTAACGAATAATATAGAAGCTAGAATGAAGATGGGACGTAATAAATAGGGTGTTTCATAAATTAAGGGATAGAATATATTGTAGCGTATAATAGAGTAGTTCTTTATTATATTATCAACATTTCATATTCTTTTTTTTATGTTTTTAAAGTTGTGTTATTTGTAAAATGTAATTTAAGAGGTTATAAATAACTTGCTACTTATAGATGGACTATGATATATTATAGAATGATTTTTTAGGAAAGAGAGATTAAGATGTCAAGATTTATTAAAGATATAAAAAAATATTCAAAATATATGATATATTCGGCAAAGTCAGGACTTAAATCAGAAGTGGCAGGATCCCATTTGGGTTGGATCTGGTGGGTTTTAGAACCCTTTATGTTTATGTTAGTCTATTATTTTATTTTCTCTGTAATATTTGGACAATCGGCGGACTATTTTCCGATTTTTGTATTTATTGGTTTGACAATTTGGAATTTTTTTAATAAAAACTTATTAGATAGTGTCAAGATTGTTAATAATAATAAAGCAATTGTTTCCAAGGTATATGTACCCAAATTTACGCTGATTCTTATTGGAATGCTAAGACAGGGTTTTAAAATGATGATTTCATTTGGAATTGTAATAGGAATGATGATTGTATTCCAAGTCCAAGTTACATTATATGCCCTTTGGTTCATACCAATTATTATTACACTTTATTTATTATCCTTTGGTATTAATTGTATTATTGCTCATTTTGGAGTTTTTGTAGAGGATTTAAGAACATTATTAAATGTATTACTTAGAATTATGTTTTATATGTCTGGAGTCTTTTATGAATTAATTCCCATGAAAGGTGGTAATTCAAGAATACCAGAACCATGGGCAACAATATTGACCAAATGTAATCCAATTGCTTTTTTAATGACAGAATGTAGGAATAGTCTTATCTATGCACAAAATATTGATGGAATTGTTCTAGGAATATGGTTTGTTATTGGATTTGGATTATCTGTACTTGGAATTAGAACAATATACAAATATGAAAATAGTTATGTGAAGGTGATGTAAGTGAAAAAAGAAAATGCGATTGAAGTAAAAGATTTACATATAAAATATAAATGTTTACAGAGTATTTCTTTGAGAAAGAGTTTGCTTCAATTAAGAAAAACCAAAACGGAAGTATATGAAGCCGTAAGGGGAATTTCTTTTGAAGTAAAGCGTGGAGAAATCATAGGTTTAATAGGAAAAAATGGTAGTGGAAAATCCACAACATTAAGAGCAATCGCTGGTATTTTTTCTCCGGATCAAGGCGTAATAGAGTTAGAGAGTCCTTCTGTTGCATTATTATCCATTGGTGTTGGATTTCAAAAAAAATTAACTGGTAGAGAAAATATTATGCTTTCGGGAATGCTTTTAGGATATCCACAAGAAAAAATTCTTTTGAAAATGGATGAAATTATTGAATTTGCTGAATTAGGTGCATTTATTGATATGCCAGTAAAAACATATTCAAGTGGAATGTTTTCAAAATTGGCTTTTTCAATAACAGCAATTTTAGAACCTGATATTATGCTTGTTGACGAAGTGTTAAGTGTCGGAGATGCTAAATTCAAAAAAAAGAGTTTTAAAAAAATGCAAGAATTAATTTCAGATGAGAATAGAACCGTAATGATTGTTTCTCATAACACAGATACAATAAAAAAACTATGTGATAGATTGATATGGATTCATGAAGGAAGTATTAAGATGATTGGAACAGTGAATGAAGTGTTACCTGCGTATGATAAGTTTATGAGCTAGGGTAAAATTCCAATGAGAATTAGGGAGAAGAATATGACTGACCAACAGGAAAATCTTTTAAAATTATTTAAAGAAATAGATGCAATTTGTAAAAAACATAATATTATGTATTTTTTGGCAGGTGGGACTGCAATTGGAGCAGTAAGACATCATGGATTTATCCCGTGGGATGATGATATGGATTTATATATGACAAGAACCAATTGGTTAAAATTTGTAGAAGTATCTAAAACTGACTTCCCGGAAGGGAGATGCCTTTTGTGTCAAGAGTTAGATCATAGTTATACGAATATGTTTGGAAGGTATTGTGATTCAACGGTTACTGCAATACATAGACATTCCATGTATCAAACAGAGAAATCAGGAGAAGTTATTGATATTTTAACTTTGGATCCTGTGCCCCATGAACCAGAAATTTATAAAAAATATGTTGAGAATATTATGTTGTATTCAGAACTTATTAATACAACGGCACCTTTATATGGGTATCGATGGAATATAAAGGCAAGTAGATATTTAAGGTATTGGTTTCTTTCAAAAATCATAGGTAGGGACAGAGTTTTAGAAAAACTTGAGAATAAGCTTTTTGTCTATAAAGAAGAGGACTGCGATTATTATGCTATGAGATGGGGTGGAGCGCCATTCTTATTTCCTAAGCAGTGGTTTGACGGGAAAAGAACTTGCCAATTTGAAGATGGAGAATATTATATTCCTTATATGAATCATGCATATCTTACCTGGCATTATGGAGATGATTGGTTCTACATTCCTAATCATGAAGAAAGAGAATCTCATAATACAGTGAGTAGACTTGATATGGGGTCGGATGAATTTAGGAATCATTATAATGTATTTATAAATTCATCAAAAAGAAAATGGTATATTGAATTACTTGGAATGTATAGAAAAGCTTATTATATGAGAAGTGCAAAAAAGCGTGAGTATATATTGACGGGAATTTTAAATGATAAAGCAGGCTTAATTGCTAAAGATTTGAAAGTAAGACTAGAAAGTACTCAAAGTAATCCATTGGAAATGGCTTTTAATGGAGAGTTTCAAACATTAGGTACTATA
>JBFHFI010000210.1:0-3755 GCA_041583675.1 Butyrivibrio sp.
AGGTCTTGGGGATATATATAATGCTGGATTTCAGCAGATAATGTTGGATTTAAACCAATATTGTGATGTGGAGAGTATGAAACCTCTAAAAAATAAGATAAAAACAAAAAGAAGCAATCCAGAATTGATAAGACAGTATTTATCGCAGTTCCTAGAGAACTGTAAGAGTAGAAATCTGTATCCGGTGCTTGCAATGGCACCTTATCTGCCTCGGGATACAAAACGTACAGATTTAAATGAGTTGTTGCTTGAAGTAGGAAAGGAAACGATAAAGTATTGTGAACAAATTGCTTGTCATAAAATTATTATACGACCATTATTTTCAGGAATAAATAAGGAACAAGAGTGGGAGATAAATCGTAATTATTATCTGGAACTTGCTTCTGCGTGTAAAGATAGTGAAACGGTTATTTTGTTGCAGAATCAGTGCAAAGATATTAGCAACCATTTGGTTCGTGGAATCTGTGCGGATGGTAATACGGCAAAAGAATGGATAGAAAAGTTGAATTCGGAAACAAAAATGGAACGTTTTGGATTCTGCATGGATGTAGGAGTATGTAATTTATGTGGGCAGAATATGCAGGAAATGACTGATTTGTTAGGTCAACATTTAAAAACAGTTATATTACGTGATAATGATGGGGATAGCGAATCCTCCATGTTACCATTTACGAGCATTTCAGGACATCAGTCTTCAACGGATTTTTTAAGTTTGATCCGTGGACTTAGGAAAATTTCCTTTGATGGTCAACTTGTAATGGATTTTACAGATACAGCCTCTGTTTTTTCGCCATTGCTTCGTCCACAGCTTATAATACTTGCAAAAACAGTGGCAGAATACTTTAAATGGCAGATTGAAATAGAAGCTAATTTGAAAAAATATAATACCATTGTTCTTTTTGGCGCAGGCAATATGTGTCGAAATTTTATGAAATGTTATGGAGCACAGTATCAACCACTTTTTACCTGTGATAATGATTCTGCACTTTGGGAAAGTGAGTTTTGTGGATTAACTGTAAAATCACCCGAAGAACTTTATAAGATACCAAAGGACAGTGGTATATTTATTTGCAATATATACTATCGTGAAATAGAAGAACAGCTGAAAAATATGGGACTATCAAATATTGAATTTTTTAATGATGAATATATGTCATCCTTTCATTTTGATAGAATAGAGAGAGGGTGAGGGAATTTATGCAAATTGGAGTGCAGACAAAGAATATAATATATGAAGAGAATCCATTAGAAGGATTTAAAATGTTGAAAAAAGCAGGATTTGACTATTGTGATTTTAGTTTGAATTCTTATTTAACAAATAAAGAGTTGTATCAGCAGGAATCAAACAATTTTTTTGATCAGTCAGAAGAAGAATTAAAAGTGTTTTTTACATCACAAAAAGAAGGTGCAGAACTTGCAGGCGTTACAATTAATCAGATGCACATGCCTTACCCAAATTTTGTTCCAGGAGGGAAAAAAGAGTTAAATGATTATCTTTGGGATGTAGTTGCTCCGAAAAGTATGAAAATCTGTGCTTTTTTGGGATGCAAGTATATTGTAGTACATGGATTTAAATTGTCGAGACAGTTAGGTTCAGAGGCAGCAGAATGGGAAAAGACGAAAGAATTTCTAGAGCATTTGGCACCGCTAGCCAAAGAGCTGGAGATTACAATTTGTGTTGAGAATATATATACAGAAAAGGGAAAACATATTTTAGAAGGTCCCTTTTGTGATGCTAGAAAAGCAAAAGAACGAATTGACCAAATGAATGAAAAATATAATGCGGAAGTTCTTGGCTTTTGTTTTGACACAGGGCATGGAAATCTTGTGGGGATTGATTTTGAAGATTTTATTGTTACATTAGGAGATAGATTGAAAGTGCTTCATATTCATGACAACGATGGTGTTAGAGATTTACATCAGATTCCATTTACCTTTACTCGAACCAGAGAAAATAAATCGTCAACAGATTGGGATGGTTTTGTAAAAGGTCTTAGAAAAATAAATTTTGATAAGGTGTTAAGCTTTGAGACAGCACCTGTAATTGATACATTTCCTGAGTCTATGAAGCAGGATGCTTTATCCTTTGTTGCAAAAATTGGAAGATATTTTTGTAAAGAAATTGAAAAATAGTATACATCATTATTAAAACGGATAGTCTTTATTTTTGGGTGGGAATTAGAATTATCATAAGAGCAACAAATGCGCTTTTATATGTGAAAAATCTGTGATATATTCAATATTATATTGTGTATAAAATCAAAGTATGTTAAAATAATAACGAACATAAGTAAACGATATTCGAGAAAAAATACTGACAGAAAACCAAGGAGGATTATCAAATGATGCGTTTTACATTACCAAGAGATTTATATCATGGCAAGGGTGCATTGGAAGCACTAAAAACACTTACAGGAAAAAAAGCAATTGTCTGCGTAGGTGGTAGTTCAATGAAGAAAAATGGTTTTTTAGATAAAGCAATTGATTATCTAAAAGAAGCTGGAATGGAAGTAGAACTTTTTGAAGGAATTGAACCAGATCCATCAGTGGAAACTGTTATGAAGGGTGCAAAAGCAATGCAAGCCTTTGAACCGGACTGGATTATAGCAATGGGTGGTGGATCTCCTATAGATGCAGCAAAGGCAATGTGGATTAAATATGAGTATCCAGAAGTGACATTTGAAGATATGTGTAAAGTTTTTGGCTTGCCTAAATTACGTAATAAGGCACATTTTTGTGCAATATCTTCTACATCAGGTACAGCTACAGAGGTAACAGCATTCTCAATTATTACTGATTATGAAAAAGGAATTAAATATCCAATTGCAGATTTTGAGATTACACCAGATATTGCAATTGTAGATCCAGACTTAGCAGAAACAATGCCAGTGAAACTAGTTGCACATACAGGTATGGACGCAATAACACATGCAATTGAAGCATATGTTTCTACTGCAAATAGTGACTTCTCAGATCCATTAGCACTTTATGCAATTCGTATGATTCAAGGAGATTTGGTTCCTTCATACAATGGAGATATGTCAAAACGTGCAAGTATGCATAATGCACAATGTTTAGCTGGAATGGCCTTTTCTAATGCCTTACTTGGTATTGTACATTCTATGGCACATAAAACAGGTGCAGCATTTAAAAATGGACATATTATTCATGGTGCAGCAAATGCAATGTATCTTCCAAAGGTTATTGAATTTAACGCCAAAGATAAAGCAACAGCAGAGCGTTATGGAGATATAGCAGACTGTATGAAATTAGGTGGAGAAACTACAGAAGAGAAGATAAAATTATTAATTGCTCATTTACGTAAAATGAATGATGATTTAAATATTCCACATTGTATTAAGAATTATGGAGAAGGTGGATTACCATCTGAGACAGGAATTGTTCCAGAAGATGAGTTTTTGGAAAAATTACCAGAAATTGCAGCGAATGCAATTTTGGATGCATGTACAGGATCTAGTCCTAGACAACCATCTCAAGAAGAAATGGAAAAACTTTTAAAATGTTGTTATTATGACACAGAAGTGGATTTCTAAATAGTATTAGAATTGTAAATTAAATGATAGAAAGATTGGTTCGTTATATGGACCAATCTTTTTTTTGCGGTAGTTTACTTTAATTATTTGTTTTAATAATTATTTTATATAAAATAATCATTAATAATTAAAAAATTAATTGATTAAAGTTATATAAAGTAATAAAATATAATTATTGGTGTGATTTTAAAAAAACCTAAT
>JBFHFI010000211.1:0-3745 GCA_041583675.1 Butyrivibrio sp.
AGTTACCAGAAATACAGATGAAAATTATAAGAATTCTATTGGACCAGCAGCAGGTCCACATACACAATTAGCAGGAAATATTGTGGCAGCTTATGGCGCAGGTGCAAGTTATTTTGAATTAAAAACTGTGCAAACTATTACAGGAGAAGATTTAGGGATTACCAAACCCTGTATTTATGTGTCTACAGAAGTATTTAATACAGAATGGTCAACAGAACTAACAGTGGAACAGGCAAAATCAGAATATATAAAAGCATATTTACTATTAAAGATTTTAATTAAAGAATTAAAACTTGGGGATGTAAATGGTTTTGAATTTATTATGAGTGTGGGATATGATTTAAAGGGAATTCAAAGTTCAGTGATTGATGAATTTATGGAACATTTAAAAGATGCTAGGAATTCTTATGAGTGGCAACAGGATATTGCCTATTTAAAGGAAAATTTAGATAAATTTCAATATATTGATAATGAATACTTAGAAACTATTGATCCAGCGGTAAGTCAAACAATTACTTTATCTACCATGCATGGATGTCATAGAGAAGAAATAGAAAAAATAGCAGATTATCTTTTACAAGAAAAACAGTTAAATGTATATGTAAAAATGAATCCAACTTTATTGGGAAAAGATAAAATTCAAGAATACTTAAATTATATGGGATATAGCCATATTGTATTTGATGAACATATTTTTGAAATGGATATTGATTTGGAAAATGCATGTGCGATGTTGGAAAGATTAGAAAAAACAGGAAAGAAAATTGGAAAAATATTTGGAGTGAAACTTACAAATACATTTCCAGTTATAAATAAAAATCAAGAACTTGCTGGAGAAATGATGTATTTATCAGGGGCAGCATTATATCCAATTGCGATTGGAGTAGCCCATCTTTTAAGTGAAAGATTCCAAGGAAGGCTTCCTATTTCCTATTCGGGTGGGGCAGATCACCATAATATTCAGGAAATTTTATCTTGTGGGATTCAGCCGGTAACGGTATCGTCATATTTATTAAAGCCAGCAGGATATAAGAATTTGAATACATTAGCAAAAGCATCGGATCAAATTGAAATACCAAAGGGTATACAGAGGGAACAATTAAGAGCATTGTCTGAAAAGGTTTTATTTGAAAAAGAATATCAATATAAAAATAAAATAGAATTTTCAAAGGCAGAAGAATATACATCGCTTTGTGGAGCTTGTAATAATTGTGTAGATATATGTCCAAACAGAGCGAATAGAACTATTGAAATAAAAGGAAAAAAAGCAGTGATTCACATAGATTCATTATGTAATGAATGTGGAGCTTGTAGTTTTTATTGTATAAAAGGACATCATCCATACCAAGAAAAATTTACAATTTTTCAAACAAAAGAAGAATATGAGACCAGTAATAATCCGGGAACATATGGGATAGAATCACCTGTATATAGAAATGAAAACAAGGCATTAGATGTAATTATACAGAATTATCAATGGAAGGAGTACGTAATATGAGTTTTGATATAGTACAAAAGGCAGCAAAAAGTGAAAACAAACCTAATTTGGAACATTTGGGTTTTTCAGTTGCAGAAAAAGTTAGGAGATTTCATAAAAGTTTTCCAGTATATAAACCAACACCTCTTAGGGAATTAGACTGTCTAGCAAAAGAATTAGGCGTTGAAAAGATCTATGTAAAAGATGAGTCTTTTCGATTTGGTTTAAATGCATTTAAAGTTCTTGGCGGAAGTTATGCAATTGGAAGTTATATTGCAGAAAAAATGAATATGGATATTGATGATCTTCCATTCGAGAAAATGATATCAAATGATGTGAGAAAAGTGCTTGGAGATCTAACCTTTATATCAGCAACAGATGGAAATCATGGTAGGGGTGTTGCATGGACTGTGAATCAGTTAAAGCAAAAATCTATTATTTATATGCCAAAAGGAAGTGCATTGGAAAGATTGGAAAATATACGTGGAGAGGGTGCAGAGGCCTCTATTACGGATTTGAATTATGATGATGCAGTTAGACTTGCAAATAAAAATGCCAATGAAAATAACTGGATTTTAGTGCAGGATACATCTTGGAAAGGATATGAGAAAATTCCAACTGCCATTATGCAAGGTTACACAACGACTGCTTTGGAAGCGTTTTTACAAATGGGAGACAGACCCACTCATATTTTTCTACAGGCAGGAGTTGGATCGTTTGCATCTGGTGTAACTGGATTTTTTGCGGATTTTTACAAAGAGGATTGTCCAATTATTACAATAGTAGAGCCAAATGAAGCGGCATGTATTTATAAAACAATGAAAGCAAATGATGGAGAGATACATCCAGTAACAGGAGATATGAATACAATTATGGCAGGACTTGCTTGTGGAGAACCAGTGACAGTTGGAATGGATATTCTTAGAAATTATGCAGATAATTTTGTAAGTTGTCCAGATTATACGGCGGCACAGGGAATGCGAGTTTTAGGTTCACCAATGGGAAAAGATGAACGAATTATTTCTGGAGAAAGTGGAGCCGCAGGGTTTGGACTTTTTTATGAAACAATGACGAATCCGGATTTAAAAGAATTAAAAGAAAAATTAAAAATAGATGAAAACTCCAAAATATTATTTTTTAGTACAGAAGGAGATACGGACCAAAATAATTATAGAAAAATAGTATGGGATGGGGCTTTTGCAAAACCTGTTACCATTTAAGACAAGGAGAATACAATGTTACAACAACAACAAGAGAAAAAAGTAATTGAATTATGTCAGTCATTAATTCAAGCGAAAAGTTATTCAGGAGAAGAAAGCGAAGTTGCGAAAGTGTTAAAGTCGTTTTTTGAAGAGAATGGATACGATGAAGTATATGTTGATACTTATGGAAATGTGATTGGAACCATCAAAGGAAACAGACCTGGTAAAACGATACTTTTTGATGGACATATTGATACGGTTCCAGTGATTAATGAAGAAAAATGGACCCATAGTCCATTTAAAGCAGAAATTGATAATGGAAGAATCTATGGACGTGGAACAAGCGATATGAAAGGTGCAGTTGCGGCAATGGCTTGTGCAGTTGCTGAATACGCAAAAACTTCCAATAGAGATTTTCCAGGAACAATTTGTGTGGCAGGAGTAGTTCATGAGGAATGTTTTGAAGGGGTTGGAGCTCGTGCAATTAGTGAATATGTGAAACCTGATTATGTTGTAATTGGAGAAGCATCTAATTTGAATCTGAAAATAGGACAAAGAGGAAGAGCGGAAGTGGTGGTTGAGACTTTTGGTATTCCTGCGCATTCAGCAAGCCCAGAAAAAGGGTTAAATGCCGTATATACAATGAGTAAGGTAATACAATCTATTCGAGAAATTACACCACCAGAACATCCAGTATTAGGAAAGGGAATATTAGAACTTACTGATATTAAATCCAGTCCTTATCCAGGAGCTTCTGTTGTCCCAGAATATTGTCGTGTAACTTACGATAGAAGATTATTGGTGGGAGAGACAAAAGAAAGTGTATTAGAACCTATTCAAAAACAGCTAAATGAATTAATGGAAAAAGATGAAACAATCAAAGCAAAAGTATCCTATGCAACAGGAAAAGAACGTTGTTATACAGGAAGTGAGATTTTTGGAGAGAGATTTTTCCCAGGATGGTTGTTTGATCAAAAGGAATCTTTTGTAAAAGAAGTTGTGAGTGAATTAAATGCAATGGGATTTGCTCCAGAAATTACACAATACAATTTCTGTACCAATGGAA
>JBFHFI010000212.1:0-3728 GCA_041583675.1 Butyrivibrio sp.
ATCCAAATAGTTTAATATTGACCCCAATCTTTTTACCACTTCTAGCGGCAAGTATTGTTTTAACATCAAAAAGCTTTTTACCAGTTAAAGCTCGACGAGTCAGCGAATATTTTGGAATTTTAATTGGCCTTTTATTGCCTCTCCTAATTGTTTTTTCATTATATCCATATGTAATCAATAATGGTAGTTTGACTGTTGTAATTGGATCTTACACACCAAAAATTGGTATAATATATAAATTTGATTCACTATCTCTTGTAATGATTGTTTTGACCAACTTATTAACAGTACCTGCATGGATTTATTCAAGAACAGTAGGTCCATCTCATTCTTTCTTCACTGCCCTGATATTAATACAGAGCGCAACGATTGCTGCTATAAGCATGACGTCTGATATTTTCAATCTATTTGTATGTTTGGAGGTAATGGGACTAATTGCATATGTTTTGATCGCAAGTAAACAAGAAAAAAGTGCTGTTTTTGCTGCATTCAATTATATGATGTATTCTTCATCATCAATGGTATTTTTTCTACTAGGATCTTTTGGATTATACCGTTTGACTGGAAGTTTATCCTATCAAGGGATTACAGAAGCTCTATTGAACCTTTCTTCTAAAGAATTGAATATAGCATTAATTTGTCTTCTTTTGATGATAGTTCCTATACTACTACGTGTTGCTATCATGCCACTTTCAAATTGGCTAGTTGGTGCACACTCTAAAGCTCCTCACCCTGTTTCTGCCCTTCTATCTGGGATACTTATCAAAATTCCACTGTTTGTATTGGTTAGAATCTTTTCTCTTTCAACAATGCTGCAAAAAATAACTCCAGTATTGGCATATCTAGGCTCTGCTACCGCACTGATTGGAGTACTGTTTGCTCTATCACAATCAGATGCTAAAAAACTCTTAGCCTATCATTCTATCAGTCAAATTGGTTATATTGTAACAGCATGGGCAATGGCCTTGAATGCGGGAATTGATACAAAAATAGGTGGCATATTGTTAATTGCTGCTTTATTTCATACATTCAGCCACGCTATTTTTAAAGGTCTATTATTCCTATCTATCGGAACAGCAACCGATGCTGCTGGCTCTAGAGATGTTTATGAAATTAGAGGCGTCAATTCCATGCTACGTCAAAAAGGTGAAAGATTTCCTATTACCATGATTTGCTTTTTGGTTGGAGCTTTATCAATTATGGCAATCCCCCCATTCAATGGATTTTTCAGTAAAACACTTCTAACATACTATTTGAAACCAAGTATCAATTATACAATATTGAGCATCACTGGAGCTGGTACTGTAGCATCTTTTATAAAATTATCCAGAATTTTTTTACCAAGCAAACAAATAAAAAAACAAGGCAAAGAATTACCGAAAGAAAAATTTCCTTTCACCATACATCTAAGTCTTACTATATTGGCTCTGTTAGCTTTGCTGACTGGTATTTTTTCTCAAAATATCTTTGAAATACTTGAGAACATGTTTATTTCAACAAGCCAAAGACCAATAAAAAGTGATATGTTCTTTTCACAACCAATCCTTTTAAAAACTCTTTATACAGTCCTAGGTGGTATATCATTATTTATAATTGCAACAAGTAAACCAGGATCTAAGGTACTGCATAAATTGAAAGGTATAAAAACTGACTTCACTGATCAGTATTTTCATTTTGCAATAACAATAGAATTGTTATCATATTTTTTATTTGTGTAACTAACAAAGAACAATATTTTTGAAGCGATAACACTTCCCCATCAATTTGACTTTATCTAAAGTGTTTGATTTAAGACATCCTTTTGGTTGGTACTCTTATTTGAAAAGGTTCAATTTCACTTATCAATATTGATCAGATTCTGGTTTATATTCCTGCTTTATTTGCTCTAGACTCATAGAACATAATTATAAGAAATAGTAACTGTGGTGGTATGTGTTTTGCTAAAACTACATACGCTCTGATTTCAGTTTCATATTGAAATTATATTGCAACAGACTTGGCATATAGAGGAATCAGAATTGTTCTTTGAAAAATTCTTTGCATCAGTTTCTCAAGAAAACTGTTCAACCTACAAGCAAACTCAATATGCCAATTTAGTCTCATTCTTATATCGAAGTACAAGCGAGAACAATTAATACAATCCAAAATGGGACCATACCATTTTTTAAGCAAGTATTTTTTTTGCTGCTATATTATTTGTCGCATACAATTTATAAAAAAAGTAATTTCAAATTTGCTTGTTTTTATAAATAATTACTTATAAAGTAAATATAAGGCATTTGGGTAAGAATAATTATAATAATGCACCAAAACAAGGAGATATCAATGAAAATTTTATTTATAGGTGGAACAGGTACTATCAGTACAGCAATTTCAAAGTTATTGATAAGTCAGAAAGAAGATTTATATATTTTAAACAGAGGAACTCGGAATAAAGAATTAGGAACTGAAGGAGTTAAATATATAACCTGTGATGTCAACAATGAAAAACAGGTAAGCAATCTTATCAAGGATTTATCATTTGATGTTGTAGCCGATTTTATTGCCTTTGATTCATCTTCATTAGAAAGAGATTACAGACTCTTTAAAAATAAAACTAAACAATTTATATTTATAAGTTCTGCATCAGCTTATCAGAAACCTTTGATGGATTATAGAATTTACGAAGGAACTCCTTTATCAAATCCTTATTGGGAATATTCAAGGAAAAAAATTGATTGCGAAAATTATTTGATGAATTTATATAGAGAAGAGGGATTCCCTATAACAATAATTAGACCAAGCCATACATATGATAATAGATCAATTCCTTTGGGGGTTCATGGCAATAAAGGCAGTTGGCAAGTAGCCAAAAGAATGCTAGATGGTAAAAGAGTAATCATTCACGGTGATGGTACATCTCTTTGGACAATGACTTCGAATAAGGATTTTGCAAAAGCTTTTGTAGGTCTTTTAGGAAATATTCATGCAATAGGTCAGGCAATTCAAATCACATCAGATGAATCTCTAACGTGGAATCAGATATACAATGCTATATCTCAAGCTTTAAATGTAGAATTAAAGCCTTATTATGTAGCCTCAGATTTCCTAGATGCTGTTGGACCATATGATTTCAAAGGTAGCTTGATTGGCGATAAATCCAATACTGTTGTTTTTGATAACAGTAAATTAAAACAGTTAGTTCCAGGTTTTACTGCTGATATCAGATTTGACCAAGGAATAAAAGAATGTGTAGATACCATACTAAATAATCCGGAACTTCAAGTAGAGGATGTTGAATTTGACATGTGGTGTGACAAGGTAATTGATTCTTTAGAAAATGCTAAGAAGAACATCTTAAAATAATATTTATTATAAGATTTTATAATATATTTATCTTCAAGACCATAGGGGCAAAATGTAAATACGTTTTACCCCTATTTTAATTGCTTCCTTTTACAGAGTATATATAAATTTTCTTTCGAAGATATTTACTACCTAAATTTTTCTCTAGAGCTTTAGTTTGCGTAATCTCAAATTGCATTAATATCTTTCGATATATCTAATATCCTTCAACTCGGCGGAAATCATTATGTTAAAATATACAAAGTCAGAAAAAATTAATTATTTAAATCAAATTCTTTTAAAGCTAATTCTTGTTCTTCTTTAGTATAGAACTTGGCACTCATAGTGTTTTTCTCCTATATTGAGTCCAACTTTATGTCCGCACCCCCTCCCAACCATCTACA
>JBFHFI010000213.1:0-3674 GCA_041583675.1 Butyrivibrio sp.
AAGAGCATGAAGAAATAACTTATACATGGGATTTGAGATTTGATTTATATGTAGAAATCGGACTGCCACAGATAAATAATCTTGATGATCTTATTAATGCATACCAACAAATAAAACAAATCTATACTTGTAATGATTTGGAACAAGAGACTTATGCACTTAGTATCTATCCAGATTGGGATTCTGATTTGAATTATGCGGTACAAACGGTAGTTGCTGCATATTATGGTTATGAAACAATGGGATTTGGTTTCTATAATTCAGAAGATGGAACTTGGATGAATGCAATGGATAGTGAGGGAATCTATGTCCAGATGATTAAGTTTTATAATAAATTATACCAATTAGATTTATTGGACCCAGAAGGGGCCACTCAGAATTATCAAATAGTAACTGAGAAAGTAACAAATGGTCAAATTTTTGCGGCATTATCTAACTTTGAAGGATCTTCCATTTTTAATAAATATTCAAATGTAGAGAATGGAAAAGCTATGTATTCAGTTTACCCAGAAGATGCAACGCCTTTGGCTTATGGATTAACAGTATTGGGTGAAGATCAATATATAGGAATTGGTGATAATACAATGTATCCAGAATTATGTATGGAAATTATTAATTATTTGTATTCGTTAGAAGGTTATTTATCAATGGAATATGGTCCCAAAGGATTGACATGGGATTTTGATGAAAACGGATTGGCATATCTTACAGAGCTAGGGGAAAAATGTGTAAAAAATGTTTCTACGATATTAGAAAGTGATAAAAAAGCTTTTAAAGATTATTTGGGGGATAGTTATGTTTCAGGGGTACCTCAGATTGATTTTGAAACTTTATCCATAAATGGAACAAGTATGGAAACGGGAGAAAAGTATGATTATACAAAATGGGAATCTAGCAAGGAGATTTCAGAACAGCCTATTTTAAATGCTTGGGAAGAATGGTCAGAACAAGATACAATGCAAGAATATTTAGAAACAAGTAATCCTAGGATTGCTATAGCATCTTCCTATGTTGAAAGTAAGATTGATGTAGATTTACAGTCGGAATGGGATGCGGTTGGAGAACTGATTTGTGATGCTACTTGGAAAGCAATTTATGCAGAGACGGACACAGAATGTGAAGCAGAGATTCAAAATATGATTGCGCAAGTGTATGCAATGAATGAAGGTACAACTTATGAGAAATGTATTGCATGGTGTCAGGAAGAAGCACAAGCAAAAAAAATAGCCGAAGATGCTTTGAACTAGAGTTTTAGATTATAAATAGCAAGATTGTATGAAATAAAGGAAGGGAGTTGGATATGAATAAAAAAGTGGCGTTTCTAGTACTTTCTTGTATTACAATATTAATTCCAATAGGATATTTACTTGGAATAATAAGTGCAAAAGTGGCGTATCCAATGGTCTTTATATTATTGGGATGTCAACAATTATTTAGAGGGCTTTTTATAGAACCTGCGCAAAATAAAAAAACAAAAATGTTTTCCATTGTAGTTGGAATTGGAATTATAATATTTGGTGTATTTATTGTGATTCCAACTTATTATTTTTAATAAATTTATACAAGAATAATTCAATCAAAGTATTGTTCAAGAATATTTAATATGTTAAAGTGATTATATGACAAAAGTGAATGTTTATTGTAATAATTATATTTCATAAAGACTTGAAAAGTAATCTGTTTTATGGTAGAATTTGAACAATTTGAGAGAAAAAGCACTCCCACTATGTCTGGATGTTTTTTTTTTGAAATTTTTTAAGAACTTAATACGAAAGGTAAAGGTGGTACGATGAAAGCATTTCTAATTTTAGAAGATGGAAACGTCTTTGAAGGAATAAGCATTGGCGCTGATAAACAGGTAATCAGTGAAATAGTGTTTAATACTTCTATGACGGGTTATTTGGAGGTACTTACTGATCCTTCCTATGCAGGACAAGCAGTAGTAATGACTTATCCATTAATAGGAAATTATGGCATTTGTCATGAAGATAAAGAGTCTGCAAAACCATGGCCTGATGGATTCATAGTGCATGAACTATCCCGTATGCCTAGCAACTTCCGTAGTGAAGATACAATTCAGAATTTTCTTATTTCTAATAACATTCCAGGAATTCAAGGGATTGATACCCGTGCATTAACAAAGATTCTTCGTGAAAAAGGAACCATGAACGGAATGATCACAACCAATGAAAGTTTCGATCTTAATACAATTATTCCACAATTAAAAGAATATAGTACTGGTAAAGTAGTAGAAAAGGTTACATGCGAGCAGAAAAAAGTTGTCCAAGCAGATGGCTTAAAAGTTGCATTAATGGATTTTGGAGCAAAAGAGAATATTACAAGGTCTTTGAATAAAAGAGGATGTGAAGTTACTATATATCCAGCATTGACATCGGCAGAAGAGATTATAAAAGATAAACCGGATGGAATTATGCTTTCCAATGGTCCAGGAGATCCGAAAGAATGTGTCTCTATTATAGAAGAAATCAAGAAATTATATCAATCGGAGATTCCAATTTTTGCAATTTGTCTAGGACATCAGTTGATGGCATTGGCAACAGGAGCAGATACACATAAAATGAAATATGGACATAGAGGAGCGAATCATCCAGTAAAAGATTTGAGAACTGGTAAGGTATATATTTCATCTCAGAACCATGGATATGTTGTAGATACAGAAAATATGAACCCAGAGATTGCAGTTCCAGCATTTATTAATGTAAATGATAAGACAAATGAAGGTCTTGAGTATATAGGAAAGAATATTTATACGGTTCAATTTCATCCAGAAGCATGTGCAGGACCACAGGATTCAGCATTTTTGTTTGATAGATTCATTGAAATGATGAAGAAAGGTAGGGATTAAGATGCCAAAGAATAATGAGATAAAAAAAGTATTAGTTGTTGGATCAGGTCCTATCATTATCGGACAAGCTGCAGAATTTGATTATGCAGGAACACAAGCATGTCGTTCTTTAAAAGAAGAAGGAATTGAGGTTGTACTTGTAAATTCTAACCCGGCTACAATTATGACGGATAGAGATATTGCAGATCAAGTATATATTGAGCCATTAAATGTTAAAATGTTACAAAAAATTATTTTAAAAGAGAGACCAGATAGTATTCTTCCAACACTTGGTGGTCAAGCTGGATTGAATCTTGCAATGGAAATTGCAGAAACAGGATTTCTAGAAGAACATAATGTTAAATTAATTGGTACAACAGTTAAGACAATTAAAAAAGCAGAAGATAGATTAGAATTTAAAACAACAATGGAGAAAATTAATGAACCTTGTGCTCCTTCATTGGTGGTTGAGAGTATACAAGAAGGAATTGATTTTGCAAAAGAAATTGGATACCCTGTTGTATTAAGACCTGCATATACACTTGGTGGAAGCGGCGGAGGAATTGCGAAAGATCAAGCGGAATTAGAAGAGATCCTTGCCAATGGACTTAGACTTAGCCGTGTAGGACAAGTTCTTGTTGAAAGAAGTATTGCTGGATGGAAAGAAATAGAATATGAAGTAATGAGAGATGCAAATGGAACTTGTATTACAGTATGTAATATGGAAAACATAGATCCAGTAGGTGTTCATACAGGAGATAGTATTGTAGTTGCACCATCTCAAACATTAGCAGATAAAGAATATCAGATGTTAAGAACATCTGCGATG
>JBFHFI010000214.1:0-3674 GCA_041583675.1 Butyrivibrio sp.
ACTAAATGGAGGTGGGATTTTAAAGGAAACAACTTCTTATTGGGGGGTTCAAGATGTTTTAGCCAATATTCCCGAAACAGTAGTTCTGGTTCTTACTACAACATTAAAAGGTGGCATGTTTTATTTAAATACAATGATTGGTGGTCAATTGGGATGGCTTGATATTAATATTTCCCCTATTTTTATATTGGGATTTATTGTGGTACTAATTTGTGCAGCAATGTCTAAGGATGTGGAAAATAAATTTATTTTTACAAAAAATAAAGTATTTATGTTGATTATTTGTGGTATTATTTATTTAGTTCTGTGTGGAATTTTTATGATTGCATGTACACCAATGGATAGTGATGTGATTTTGGGAATTCAAGGAAGATATTTTATACCAATATTACCAGTGTTGCTGTTGTTATTAAAAAATAAAAAAATACAAATGAGTGAAAAAATAACTAGATTTATACCATTGGCAATAGTGATTTTGAATATTGCTGTTGTGATGAATGCATTTGTTATAATTCAAGCAAGATAATTTAGGAGGGTACAATGAAAAAAATTGTTGTGACAGGTTGTAATGGACAGTTAGGTCGTGCAATTAATAGAGCATATAATGGAAGTGAAGAATTTGAATTAATAAATACAGACGTAGAAGAGTTAGATATTACTTGCGTTGAAGAGGTGATTTCTTTTGTAGATCAAATAAAGCCTTATGCTATTATTAATTGTGCAGCATATACGGCTGTGGATAAATGTGAAACAGATGGAGATAGTGCATATAAAATTAATGCAATTGGGCCAAGAAATTTGGCAATAGCTGCTAAGAGAAATCATGCTAAAATTATGCATGTATCAACAGATTATGTATTTGCAGGAGATGGAACAAAGCCTTATACAGAATTTGATCTGACGAATCCCCAAAGCATGTATGGGACTACAAAATTAGCAGGGGAAAATTTTGTAAAAGAATTTGCTGAAGATTATTTTATTATAAGAACGGCTTGGCTTTATGGAGAAGGAAAAAACTTTGTGAAAACAATGCTTGGTTTGTCTGAAAATCATGATACAATACGTGTGGTAAATGATCAATTTGGATCACCAACAAGTGCAACAGAATTGGCAAAAGCTATAAAATATTTGGTCCCAACAAATAATTTTGGAGTGTTCCATGGTACCTGTGAAGGAATGTGTTCTTGGGCTGATTTCACAAAAGAAATATTTAGATTAACCAATAAAAAAACAGTGGTAGAAGCAATTTCTACAGAAGAATATAATTCTCCAGCCAAAAGGCCTGCGTATTCAGTTTTGGAAAATTATATGTTGAAATTAACAACAGAATTTATGTTTGCAGATTGGAAGACGGCAATACAAGAATATGTAAGGGATTTTATTGAATAAAAGTTATTTCTATGATAAAATTATTTGATGTGTGTAAAGATACATTTAGGAGGAAAAAATGAAAACATATTTAGTTACAGGTGGGGCTGGATTTATAGGATCTAATTTTATTCACTATATGTTCAGAAAATATAATAATGAGATTAGAATAATTAATGTGGATAGTTTAACATATGCAGGAAATTTAGAAAATTTACGTGCAGTAGAAGCAAGAGAAAATTATACATTTGTGAAAGCAAATATATGTGATAAACAAGCAATTCAAAGTATTTTTGATGAAAATGAGATTGATGTTGTCGTACATTTTGCAGCAGAGAGCCATGTGGATAGAAGCATTCATGATCCTGAAGTATTTATTCAGACCAATGTTCTTGGAACAGCAGTAATGTTGAA
Organism: Butyrivibrio sp.; assembly: GCA_041583675.1. GTDB lineage: Bacteria > Bacillota > Clostridia > Lachnospirales > Lachnospiraceae > Eshraghiella. The sequence continues at coordinate 1,783 of JBFHFI010000214.1, forward strand.
TGCAGCAAGACATGCATGGGAACAAGAAGATGGAAGTTACAAAGAGAAGAAAAAGTTTTTACATGTATCCACAGATGAAGTATATGGTTCATTGCCAAATGATGATGATGCATATTTCTATGAGACGACACCAATTGATCCTCATAGTCCGTATTCAGCAAGTAAAGCGTCTTCAGATATGTTAGTAAAGGCATATATTGATACTTACAAATTCCCTGCAAATATTACGAATTGTAGTAATAATTATGGACCATATCAATTTCCAGAGAAGTTAATCCCTCTGATTATTAATAATGCCCTTCATGGGAAAAAACTACCTGTATATGGAGATGGAAAGAATGTTCGTGATTGGCTATATGTAGATGATCACGCCAAAGCTATTGATATGGTAATAGAAAAGGGCCGTTTAGGAGAGAGATACAATATTGGTGGACATAATGAAAAACAAAATATAGAAATAATTCATATAATTTTGGACACATTGAATGAAATGTTGCCAGAAAGTGATCCTAGAAAAGCTGCAATTAATGAAAACTTAATTACTTTTGTTGCAGACAGAAAAGGTCATGATATGAGATATGCAATTGCACCAGACAAAATCAAACAAGAAATTGATTGGTTTCCAGAGACCATGTTTAAGGATGGAATTAAGTTAACAATTCAGTGGTACTTTGAAAATGAAGATTGGATGCAAAATGTAACAAGTGGAGATTATCAGAAATATTATAAAGATATGTATCAATAGGAACGATAAGGCAGTATCTATTCTTAAATAGAATAAAGGTACTGCCATATTGTGCTTTAAAGTTTAGGAGAAGATAGAGGTGAAAGTATGAAAGGTATTATTTTAGCAGGCGGTTCAGGAACCAGATTATATCCCCTTACAAAGGCGATATCCAAACAGATTATGCCAGTATATGACAAGCCAATGATTTATTATCCATTATCTACATTGATGCTTGCGGGAATTAGTGAAGTATTAATTATTTCAACACCAAGAGATTTGCCAGTATTTGAAGATTTACTTGGAGATGGAAGTCAATTAGGAATGAAGTTCGTATATGCAGTGCAAGAACAACCAAGAGGACTTGCGGATGCGTTTATTATAGGAGAAGAATTTATTGGAACAGATAATGTAGCATTGGTATTAGGAGATAATATATTCTATGGACAAAGTTTTTCAAAAGTATTGGAAAATGCAGAGGCCAGAGAAACAGGAGCAACTATTTTTGGATATTATGTAAAAGATCCAAGAGAGTATGGAGTGGTTGAATTTGACCAAGAAGGTAGAGCAATTTCTATCGAAGAAAAACCAGAAAATCCAAAATCCAACTATGCAGTACCAGGATTATATTTTTATGATAATAAAGTTGTTGAGATAGCAAAAAATGTAAAGCCATCTCATAGAGGCGAGATAGAAATTACAAGTGTGAATAACGCTTATTTGGAAAGTGGAGACCTATATGTAGAGACTCTGGGAAGAGGATTTGCGTGGTTAGATACAGGAAATCACGATGCATTATTAGAAGCTTCAGATTTTGTGGCAGCATTTCAGAAAAGGCAGGGACTGTATATATCTTGCATAGAAGAAATAGCATTTAAAAGAGGATTTATTAATAAAGAACAATTAATAGAATTAGCACAACCATTGATTAAAACAGAATATGGACAATATCTTGTAGATGTTGCCAATGGATTATAAGAAGAGTTAGGAGAACAAAATGGGAAAGATCAAGGTGACAACTTGTGAAATAGAAGGATTGAAGATAATAGAACCAACAGTTTATGGAGATGCAAGGGGTTATTTTTTCGAGTCTTATAATCAGCAAGATTATGAGAAAGCAGGAATAACAGAGACTTTTGTTCAAGATAATCAATCATCTTCAACAAGG
>JBFHFI010000215.1:0-3631 GCA_041583675.1 Butyrivibrio sp.
CTTTTCCGTATCATTTTCAACAATAAGGTACCAGTCAAGATCTTCAATATATTTTGAAAATATATAATTATTAACATAACTATCATTCACCTCAACTAGCTCATAATGATCTTTATTTGAAAGCATCCTAGCTTTAATATTTTCATCTTCATATTTTGAAAAATAGTTCAGTTTTTCTATAGCCGAATCATCAGTTGAAACCTGAACCAGTCCAGTATCGTCAATTAGCAATATATTCAAGCCAAGAGTCTCATTATAGTACTCAAGAATTTCCTTTATCTCTTCAATCTCAAGTCCTACTCCAATAACACTTGTCTTTGAATTGGGGGAATACTTTATCTCGCTGTTTATAAAAATAGAAACTTGATTGTCATTAGCCTGGTCTGTATCAACATCAAGATCATACTCTTTGCCTGATTCTAGAAATTCGTAAAACCATACATCATGTTTATCACTTGGTGAAATTTGCTTTAAAACCCCTTCAGTATGATAATAATTCCCTGTTTCTCCAGAAACAAGAAAAGCAGAACTATATCCATACTTGTCTTTTATCCCATTTAAATATGACATTATTAATTTTGTATCAGCATTTTTTTCATCAAGAAGCCAATTTTTAACAAAACTATCATTTGCCATTGTAAGGCCTACAAAAATCGGTTTGATAAGTTCGTTTTGTATCTCAGCAAAAATTGTCACTGCAGTGAGTTTTGTTATGTTTTTTGAATCCTCTTCAATTATTTTACTGCTTGTCGTGTAATTTAATAAACTAGTTGCAGAAAAACCCAGCAAAATTATTGCAATTATCAAAAAAACAAATCTGTTGTTTGATGCCATTTTCATAACAAGTCCCCTCATTTATCCATGATTTTTCATTACCTTATATTTTACATTAAATGCAAGTTTTTACAAGTAATAATTAACTATCCCCCATAGATGAGGGATAGTTTTAAATCTTATATATAATTTTTTTACATCTATGATGTATGCATTTTAGTTGTGAATTATTCTTGCTATTTAATAACCTGTTTTCCCCAATCACTTTCAAATGTTTTATCGTCTATTTGCTAGTCACATCAATCTTTATTTCCGCATTCATTCCAGGCAAAAGTTTTAAATCAAGTTTATCACTTATATCTATTCTAATTGGTATAAGCTGTGTTATTTTAGTATAACTTCCATTTGCGCTACCACTTGGTATCATTGAAAATACTGAATTTGCTGCTTTTCCAATATTTGTCACTTCGCCTTTAAGTTTTTCCCCATTAAATGCATCCACTTTTATTTGCACATTTTGGCCAATTTTTATTCTATTTATTTTAGTTTCTTCAATATTTGCAGATATGTACAGATTTTCTGTATCCCCTATATATGAAACTATTTGACCTTGTGAAATTGCTTGCCCATTTCCAATGCTTATTTTTACAACGCTTCCATCTATTGGTGATGTTATGGTTGTGCTCCCAATTCTTCCAAGGATTTCCCCTTTCTTGACCATTTCCCCCTCTTGGGCTGCCCAATCTTCAAGCATCCCAGAGGCAGGGGCATTTACAGAAACCATGTTAGAATCAATTCTTGCATCTATTGTTGATACATATGTGTTGCCTTGGTAAAGAAAATATATTGCAATTAGAATACCAACAAGAAGAATCCCGCTAGCCACCATTATTACTTTTTTCTTTTCAAGTTTCCCTGATTTTTTACTTGATTGAATATCAGTATCTAGTTTTTTTTCAATTTCCATTTTTTAGTTCTCCTTTGTTTAAAAATATCACAAGCAATATTGCCAGACCTGTTATTGCCCCTGTTAATATGAACATATCATTTAGAGCTCTTACGTAAGATGTTTCAAATATTGCATTACCCAATATACCCATTTGTGCATCTTTTGGAAGACCACTAGAAAAGATATAGTTATTTGGAGTTATCTGCCAGCTTATCATTGCCGAATGAAAAGAGGTGCGTTTTGACATGATTATTGTTAATACAGCTATTCCAAAGGCTCCTGAGACTCTTGAAATAATGTTAGTCATAGCAGATGCTCTACTTATCTTATTAGCTGGTATCTCAGACATTAGGGCTGTTTGAATTGGCATCATAGCGAGTCCCATTCCAATAGATCTGACACTGTTCCAAAAAACTATGAATGTTGTCGAGGTATTTATATCCATTCTACAAAACATAAATGTTCCAAATGAAAGTATGATTATACCAGCTGATGCTGGAATTTTGGGGCCTATTTTATCATATAGGGCTCCACTAATTGGCATTGCTAGTCCTGATATTAATGCTGGGATCAACATTAAAAGTCCAACATCAAGTGCTCCCATACCTCTTACTGCTTGAAGAAAAATCGGTATAAAAAATAAGGCTCCGTACATGCCTATTGTAATAAATATGAGACTAATATTTCCAACTGTATAATTAAAATTCTTAAATATTTCGAGATCTAAAAGTGGTTCAGGATTTACCTTTTGCCACCACACAAAAGTGCCTAAAAATACAATGCTTGCATAGATCATAATAATGGATTTCATCGAGGTCCATCCCCATATCGTGCCTTCTGATAATAGAAATAAAATACAAAACATCCCAGCTGCAGAAAGAAGTGCACCCCAAATATCAAATTTTCCAGGAACAGATCTTCCCATTTTAGGTATCAATATATATCCAAGAATCAGGCCAGCAATTCCAATAGGAATATTTATTGTAAAAATCCATCTCCATCCAGCTCCTGCAACTAAATATCCACCTAGTGCTGGACCTATTGCAGGTGCTACTACAAATATCATCCCATATCCAGCCATTGCTTTCCCAATATTTTTTCTTGGTGTTATTTTATATATCATTGCCATTGTAACGGGCATTATCATTCCACCTCCAATTGCTTGTATACCTCTTGCAAAAGTAAGAGAAGGAACGCTCCATGCCATAGCGCAAAATATAGAACCCAAAGTAAATATTCCGAGTGATATTAAATAGAATTTTTTAAGGCCAAAGTAGTCTGAAAACCAACCTGATGTTGGAACTACAACACCCAGCACTAACATGTATATTGTAAGAATCCAGTCTATTTCATCTGCTCCAACCCCAAATGCAATCATCATCGGACTAATTGCAACGTTAACTATGCTAGAATCAAGCATAGACATAAATCCGCCTATAAGTATAACTGCTAGGGTAATTGGGAAAGGAGCGATAAGATTAGGAATTGATATGTCCTTCATTTTTGCATTTTCATCTTTATTCATTCACCTTGCCTGCTCTCTTCTTTAAGATAGTCTCTATATCTAAAAGCGTATCATAGAATTCTTTAAAAACTTCTTCAGAAATTTCTTCTTTAATTTCATTCATCATTTTTGAAACTCCATTTAGGAATTCCCCGGAATTTTTTTCAAAATCCGGATTAAGTGATACAAAAACAGATCTTCTATCTTCAGCGCAGCGGTTTCTTATAATAATATTTTTCTTTTCCATTTTATCTAGTATTCCAGTTAAAGTGCTCATTGGCATAAACATGGATGAAGATAAATCTCCCATCTTTGGTCTTTTGTTTTTATATTTTGAATATAGTTTTGCGTATGATTCTCGTGTGTTATCTTGATCCTATAATATCATGATTAAAACTCATTAC
>JBFHFI010000216.1:0-3628 GCA_041583675.1 Butyrivibrio sp.
AATTCCTCCAATAGGAACAATTCCAAGTCCTAAAGATTCAGCTGCAATTATTGCACCTCCCATATTCAATCCCGCATCAAAAGTTCCTACCATAGACCCTTCTACACTTTCGTGTATTACTTGTTTTAATCCATTTTTTTCTGCTCCTAATTTGGTTTTATAAAAATCCATTACAAACACCAAAAAAACAGGTGCTGCCTCTATCCATGGCTGTCCCCCAGCTGCTTCTGCTAAATTTTTTTTTCGTTCTGGGTCTCTAATGACTATCACAGATGTTTGTTGTCCATTAATAGAATTTGGCATTGATTGTGAAGATCTAATAATATCATCAATTAAGTTATCCTCTATTTCTCTTTTTTCAAAATTACGTATAGACCTATGGTTATTAATTAATTTCATTATTTCATTCATAAATAATTCTCCTCGTATTATAAGTTTATAGACCTCACTCAGAGGCTATAGACTTTTGGTTTTCATTTAGTTTTTTCCATATGTTTTATTAATTTTTGACTGGTTCTAATAAATTGTTCAATTTCATCATCACTCAAATTTTCCTCATATCCAATATGAAGGTCTTTCCATGACAATAATATTTGTTTTTGCAAACTTAATCCCAAAGATGTTTCTTTTATATAAACATTTTTCCCTTGAGATTGTTTCTCTATATATTTTCTAGTCTCTAATTTCTCAAGTAATTTGCTAATCGTAGAAGGTGTTAAATGTAATATCTCACCAATCTCTTTTTGTTGGATACACCCATTTTCATTTATAAGATATAAAATAAATGCATGACTTGATGACAATCCTATTTTTTCAAAAGCTTGATCTGCCGCCTTCCCAAAAGCACGCGATAATTTAGATGTACTAAAAAACAAACATTCTTCTAAATTATATTTTATTAACTCTTATTCAGGAACTTCCTTCATATTTTCACCTCATTTGCTTGTACATACAACTATAATTTAATATTTTCATTTTGTCAATGCACAATTTAATTGTTAGCAATTATTTCAACAAAAAAAGAAAGTCTCTTTTCTTGCTCTATTCCACCATAGGAACTTGCTATGGAGGTGGGCTTTCCTCTTCTCTTACGGATAATAATTTATAATAATAAATTGAGACAGCATATTTTTCCTATTTATATATGTATGTGTTCTTACTGCATCAAAAAATATGGCATCTCCCTGCTCTAAAATATATTCCATTTCTCCTATTTTTATAATTAATTGACCTTTTGTAACAAGAATATATTCCTCTGACTTCTCAGAATGTGCATTGGATTCATTTTCAGTAAATGCCTCTAATTCCCCATGAAATAATTCAAAATTTCTAGTCGGATTGGTTTTAAAATAACAATGAATTTTGTATCCATCGGTATCTCCTTGTTGATCCACTGTTTCTGATTTACGTACAACTACGGTATCATTCTTTACTTCATCAATTAAACTTGTATATGGAACCTTAAGCCCGGACACAATTTTCCATATTGTATTAATTGTAGGATTACTTTCCCCTTTTTCAATTTGAGAAAGCATAACTTTACTAACCCCTGAAATTTCAGACAACTGTCCCAAACTAAGATTTCTTTCCAATCTAAGCTTTTTTAAATTAATTGCAATTACATTACTAATTTCCATGTTCAATCCCTCTTGACATATATATTTTACGGTTGTAATATATATTTTACAGACTCATTTGTTTTATGTATATTATTAATAATGTACACATACCTATGTTTCAAGTCAAGTATTATTCAAAAGGTGTTTCATATGAAAATACATTTACAAGCACTCAAAGCTGCTTTTCCTTACACAATCCCAATTATGGCCGGATTTTTATGTCTTGGAATATCTTTTGGCCTCTTAATGACAAGCAAGGGATTTTCTTCAATCTATCCTATTTTCATGAGTATAATTATATTTGCAGGATCCATGCAGTTTGTAGCTATTACAATTTTATTAGCTGCTTTCAACCCCCTCTATGCATTGATTTTAACTTTAATGATTAATGCAAGACATATGTTCTACGGTATTTCTATGCTTGATAAATTAAAAGATATTGGTCCAAAAAAATATTTTATTATTTGGGGTATGTGTGATGAGACCTTTTCCATTAATTGTTCTTTTCATATTCCAAAAGAAATAAATTCTGGATGGTTTATGTTTTATGTTACCCTCTTAAATTATTTTTATTGGATTTTAGGCACCACTATCGGTAGTCTCCTCGGTGAAAATATACACTTTAACACAAATGGAATTGATTTTGTAATGACAGCTTTATTCCTTGTTATATTTATAAATCAATGGAAGGAAACGCAAGACCACATTCCGGCAATGATTGGAATCTTAGGTTCTATATTAAGCATATTAATCTTTGGAACTTCACAATTCATAATTCCTGCAATGCTATTTATTCTCGTTGCACTTTCCCTTAAAAAAAATTCATTAAAAAAGGAGAAAACAATCCATGAATAATATAGAACTCTTAATTACAATTTTTGTAATTGCATTTGGTACAGTAATAACCCGATTTCTTCCATTTTTGCTTTTCCCATCCCGAAAAACACCCCCAGATTATATACGCTATTTAGGTAAAGTATTACCCTACTCTGTTATGAGTTTGTTAGTTATTTATTGTTTAAAAAGCATTACTTTATTTCATGGTAATTATGGCCTCCCTGAAATAATTGCTTGTATTTTTGTAATTATTGTACATTTATGGAAAAAAAACACATTATTAAGTATTATAGGAGGAACCATTGTATATATGTTATTAGTTCAATTAATTTTTATATAAAATCCCTATCTATGCTGTACAACATTTTAAATCCTCTAGTTTGATTAAATCTTCAACCTCATAACTTTTAACGGGTCTACTGAATAAGTATCCTTGTCCATGTACGCAGTGATTCTGTTGTAAAACCATAAGTTCTTCCTTTTTTTCAATGCCTTCGGCGATAATTTCCAATTGTAAATTATCAGAAAGTCGAATAATAGATTCTGCAATTATGTAATTTCTTTTATTCATTTGAATATCCTTTACAAATATACCATCTAATTTCACCACATCTATTGGAAGATCCTTTAGATAAGTAAGAGATGCATATCCTGTCCCAAAATCATCTAAGGCTATTTTTATATTCATTTCTCGAAGTTCTTTTAAAATTTCAACTGATTGATTCATATTTTTAATAAGTGCAGTTTCAGTGATTTCTATTTGAATCTCTGACGGTTCTACCTTTGACTTCTTTAATAATTCTTTTGTTTTTTCTAAAAAATCCGGCTTTGCTAAGGTATGTCCGGAAACATTAATCGACATTTTTAATGCAGGTAGTCCTTTTTGTTCCCACTCCATTTTTTGATAAATAGCCGTTTTCATAACCCATTCACCAATTACATCTATAAGTCCACAATCTTCTGCAATGGGTATAAATTCCATTGGAGATATCATTCCTTTTTCAGGATGATTCCATCTTATAAGCGCCTCAACTCCAACTGTCTTATACCCTGACAAATCAAAAATAGGTTGATAATATAATTCAAATTCTTCAAACTCTATTGCATGTCTTAAGTCATTTATAATAGTAATTTTATTCATATTATAAGCTTCCATTTCTTGAGTGAAAAAT
>JBFHFI010000217.1:0-3624 GCA_041583675.1 Butyrivibrio sp.
GTTGGGTGTACTGAGAGGGACATAATGGGTTGGGCGATATATTTTCTCGGTTCTTTTTTAATCTGGTCCTTTACCTTGGCAATTTCTTCTATCATAATATACGGATCTGTTGTTTGATCTATTCCATATTTATTAAATATAATATCTGGATATTTTATATATAATAATGTCAAAAGTTCTGATGTTAATTCCGTTTTATTAAAAATTTGATCATTTACTGATCCAATATATGCAAGATCTGTTCCAACCTTTTCATCATCAAATTTAGGCCATAAAATACCTGGAGTATCTAATAATTCCACATTTTTATTAAGGCGTATCCATTGTTTTCCCTTTGTAACTCCAGGCTTATTACCTGTTTTCGCACATACTCTCCCAGCAAATGAATTAATAAATGTCGACTTTCCTACATTAGGAATTCCTGCTACCATTGCACGAATAGGTCTATTAATAATTCCTTTTTTACGATCACGTTCTATTTTGGCTTTACAAGCTTCTAAAATAATATTCTGTATTTTTTTCATATCTTTTTTTGTTCTAGAATCCAACTTAATCACATGAAATCCTTTTTCAGAAAAATAACTAATCCATTGATCATTGATTCTATCATCCGCAAGATCTGCTTTGTTTAATAAAATGATTCGAGCTTTATTATTTGCTAATTGATCAATATCAGGATTTCTACTTGATATTGGAATCCTTGCATCTACTATTTCAATTACAAGATCTATTAATTTAATATTTTCTTGCATCATTCTTTTCGCTTTGGTCATATGTCCTGGGTACCATTGTATTTTCATCTTAATTCTCCTCTATTACACTTTCACTTTCATCGATTGCGTCTATCTCAACACATCTAATTGGACCAAAAGATTCTAGCGGATATATTCTAAACCAAGGTTTTCCAATAATAGAATCCAAGGATACTAACCCAACATTTGAAAATCTGCTATCATCACTATTGTTTCTACTATCGCCAAGTACAAAATATTCATTAAATCCAATTGTAATTGGGTCCGATGCTAATCCTGCATTATATATTTCTACTGAAATAACATCATCTGTTAAAATCTTACCATCTATATAAACTTTTCCATCGATTATTTGGATTGTCTCACCCGGAAGCCCTATAATTCTTTTCACATAATATTCAGAAACATTTCCAATTTCTGGTTTGAAAACAATAATATCATATCTTTGAGGATTATAAAAATTATATGCAATGGTATTTACTAATACAATATCATCATTATTCAAAGTATCATTCATTGAATGTCCTACAATCGAAACTTTGCCCCAAAATGCAACTACAATTAAATAAGTAATGCAGATAATCATAATTGTATCCACAACGATTTTCATTATTAATTCATATGGTCTATAAACTATATCTCTTTTTTTAAAAGTAATCATTATACTCTCCCCAAATAACACTAAATTCTAATTGATATTATCATATTTCTAGTTATTGGGCAACTATGTCAAGTTGGCTTGGTTGCGTTAATTTATCGTTGGAAAAAGAAAGATAGAATAATCCCTCTGTGATTTGTAATATTTACTTTTTTATTAGTATATCACATTTTTATCCACAAATACCTCTCAATTTCTTTGTTAAGCAATACACGGCATCTGCTTTCCCTTATTTGCAGCATATCTATAAATGTGAAAACTGTAAAGGATGTTCTTTACGTAGTGAATGTACAAAGAAAGCATCAGGTAATCGTTCCATACAACTAAACAGAGAATTAACGTCCATTCACAAACAAGTGATAAATAATCCAGAGTCTATACATGGCGCATTATTATGTATGAATCGAAGTATCCAGTCGGAAGGCACATTCGGAATCATAAAGTGGAATCGATCCTATAAAAAACTATTTAGAAAAGGCTTAAAGTTTAAAATAGCACCTGTATCAGAATATCTGATACAGGTGCTATTAATTAGAGGAGTTTTTTACAGCCCCTTAGTCTATTATTTTACATATTGTTTAACCTTTGCAGCTTTACCAACTCTATCTCTTAAATAGAATAACTTAGCTCTTCTAACTTTACCACGTCTTACAACAGTGATATCTTCAACAAATGGTGAATGTAATGGCCATGTTTTCTCAACACCTACTCCATTAGAAAGCTTTCTAACAGTAAATGTTTCACGATTGCTTCCACCCTGTCTTTTAATTACAGTTCCCTCAAAGATCTGGATTCTTTCACGAGTACCCTCTTTAATCTTTGCTGATACTTTTACAGTATCTCCTACATGAAAATCTGGAACAGTAGTTTTCATCTGTTCTGCTTCGATATTCTTGATAATGTCATTCATCTTTCTTCCTCCTGATATATGATGTTCTTATTACAATAATAACAGCGGACCATCACGATTAATACATCTCTAGATTGGTTACCAATCTTTTAACAACTTTTAAATTTTACCATAAACAATAAATATATGCAAGAATTATTTATTTTCAAAATATTTTTTTATATAGAGCTTATCTGATGGACTTAAATTTGCTTTTTTTAATAAATCCGGTCTATTGATACAGGTTCTTTCTAATGATTTTTCTCTTCTCCAAACATCTATTTTCCCATGATGCCCTGATAATAATACACTAGGTACTTTTTTGCCATGGTATTCTTCTGGACGTGTATATTGTGGATATTCTAACAAGTTATCGTAAAAAGTCTCGATTTCTGAAGAATCTTTATTATTTAATACCCCCGGTACTTTCCTTGAAATAGAGTCTATCATTACCATTGCTGCTAATTCACCACCTGTTAAAATATAATCTCCAATAGATACGTGATCAGTTACAATTTCATCCAATACTCTTTCGTCAATTCCTTCATAATGTCCACATAAAAATACAAGATCTTCTTCTAATGCAAATTCTTCAGCCATAGATTGATTAAAAACTTTTCCTTGTGGATTTAAATATATAACTCTATGTTTTGTATCAAGATCTTTTTTTATAGAATCATAGGCGTCATACACAGGTTGTGGTTGCATAACCATTCCTGCCCCTCCACCATAGGGATAATCATCTACATGATTATGTTTATTATTTGAAAAATCTCTAATATTAACAGTTTGTATTTGAATAATACCTTGATTCACTGCTTTTCCAATAATACTTGTATTAAGTCCTTGAAAAATCATTTCAGGAAAAAGTGTTAAAACATGAAATTTCATCATAAATCCATTAATCCTTTCATAACATGAACATATACAGTTTTTGTATTCATATCAACTTTTAAAATACATTGCTTTATGGCTGGAAATAAAAATTTATTATTATTAGCATCCGTAATTTCATAAACATCATTTGCTGAAGATTGTAAAACATCTGTTAATATTCCTATTTCTTGATTTTCATCATCTATTACTTTTAACCCTATTAAATCACATATAAAATATTCGTCTTCCTCTAAATCTACAGCATCTTTTCTATCAACATATAGTTCTGCTGTTTTATATTTTTCAACTTCATTAATAGATTGAAATTCCTTGAATTTTAAAATAACCATGTTTTTAAAACTACCTAACATAACAAGTTTATCGAATGTGCAAATCCCATGAGCATCATCAACCATCCTAATGGACCTCATAAAGGAACTCTAGATAAA
>JBFHFI010000218.1:0-3612 GCA_041583675.1 Butyrivibrio sp.
CCTTCCCAATATATAAGTCTAGAAGTTCCCTTGCTTTCTATAAATGCCTCTGGAGTTCCCAAGGAATCCAATGTATATTCCCCTGTATACACAGAAACTCCCAAGTCTGATTGCTCTATAATCAAAGCAGAAGCTTCTAATAAAATATCATTTATTTTATTAGACACTTGCTGAGATTCATTTTGTAAATCCAATGTGTTACTTTGTTTGTTGAAAAATTGTGTGCCCGAAAGAACAAAAGCAAAAATCATTGAAAAAACAATGGCACTTACCGCTATTGCAATTAAAACTTCCACTAAGGATAATCCTTTTTGATTATTTTTTAAAATAAAGTTCATAACACAACCTCAAAGTATCTTATGTTTTCCAGTTATATAATACAATCTAATTATGGAATTATTAGATTTATAGTTACAATATATATCGCAATAACTATTATCCGTAAGATTTAAAGAATCCACAATAATCCCTTCTTGCGTATAATATATACTTTTCACTTCTCCAGTTAACCCCTGAAAAACAATGGATACACTCTCATAATCTTCACTATTTCCAGAAATGTAATAAGTATTACCACTTTGGTCTGTAATAGATGTAGAAACATTATCTGGTAGATCTCGGCTCTCCACTGTTTCATAATTATATTCCATTCCACTATCACCATCAGATTCTGTAATCTTAACCACCATAACCTTAGAATCTGTAATTGTAACATTCCATTCATAGGCAGAAATAGACATTGCTTTTTGAATCGCAATATCCATACACTCATCAATTTCCGTTGTTGCCTTTGTTACATTCGTTTTATTAACTAAATCATACGAAAAAACAATCAAACTTGTTGTAATCCCTATAATAATTATTACAACCAAAACCTCAATCAGTGAAAACCCCTTATTATTCGTTTTTTTTAATTTATTCTCCATCATTTTTTCTCCAGTTATTGAAACTTAAAATATCATTCACTGTTATTTGTTCCAATCCACTTGTATTTTCCAATTCAACATTATAAGAATAAAAATATTGAGAAATTTCTGAATTATTATCTAAAATCTGACTTGCCTTGTTTCTAATTCCTGAAGTTACTATTGCATTTCCAGATATTATTATTTTTTGATTGGTAATAATCAATCCCTCAAAATCATGATTTAAATAAATATCCGTATTATATCCAAGAACAACGCCCTCTGTTATATTGTCAGGAATGGTATATTTCCCATCACTGGTTGCTCCATCCTGATTGGTAATTACTGCATTTAAATTTGTATCCTCTATCTCTTCATAATTAGCGCTTAGAGCACTTAATTTACCGGAATCTACAACCCTTTCATAAATAGAAACAGTATCAATATTTGCTGTTGTATAATCAATTCCATATATATTAATAGAATCCGGTAATGTAATCAGCAAGTCCTCGCCTTCTGGATCAAATAAAAATGCCTGCAAGATTTGATAACGAATATCTTTATCCAAGGATAAATTCAGTACTTCATCTGTAGAAGATGTATTTGTTGTATCCAACACATCTATTGTTCCATTATTTACTTGATACAAAGTTCCACTTGTGTAGATAGAAGTAGAATCTTGGAATGTTAATCCAATTGCTCCAGATGCTATAAATTTATCCATGCTTTTTGTAATAATAGCATGTAAATTATTCCAATCATTTATATAGGTTGAAGAAAGTGCCCCTCCAACAAGATCACTTAAATACGTTTGATCAATTACTGTTTTAACATAGGTCTCTCTAGCTTCTTCATTTACAAAATTCAAATAACAATAATAATTCTTTGAATCTATTTCTTTTACAACATATGGATTATTTCCATTTAATAAGCCTAAATCATAAGCATAGAACCCCGAAAGGTTAATTAATAAGCCCGACCCATCTACCGTCGGACTCACTTGCGAAGGATTCGTTGCCTCTACTCCCTCCAAGGATGACTCCATGTAATTTGAAGGAACTAGATAAATTTCTTGATTTCCTTTGATTGCAATAGCATCTGCCGTCATATAAGATGTTGCACCAGAATCACTAGAAAAATCCAAATACGCTCTGCCCGCCAAAAGAAAATTTTTCAGCGTCACTGTATTTAAAACACAGTTTTTTCCATTTACAATAATCGCACTACTATATTGCGCATCTTCTAAAGTTCCCTGATATCCATAACCATAATAAGAATCCCCAAGTGTTACTTCACTATTATTCCCATTAATATTTAAATCATCCTTTACATAGGTATTAGAATTATATCCCGTAAAATAATTAAGTATGGAGATATTATCACTTCCAATTTCCCCAACATTAATATTATTACACCATAAATCCACAGCTCCTATATTTAAAATAGATGGATTCATATCCCCATTAATTGAAACATCTCCTGATGTAACCACCGTTGTATTTGTCTGACCCTCTCCATGATCAATAATATCCTGAAGTTCTACTACACTTCCCGATGTAATATGAATGCCCTCTTCTCCTGCATATACCCCCCCTGAAACTTCCGCTATTGCCGGATACAAGGTTTGATTATCATCATATCCAAACACAATACTTTGGTCTCCAATCAATGTATAGTTTTGATAGGTTTCTAATGAATTATCTTGTCCGTCGGTAAAATCCAAAACAACCTGTGGATATTGAATTACCATATCCACAGTCACTGTAGCATAATAGTCATTTTCATCTTCCTGATATTGAACCACTACATCTTCTAATGTTATTCTTTCTTCACTACTATCATAAGATATTTCTCCAATTTTTGTTACAAAAGCATGATTCTGATAAGTAATATATGAAGTTAATTCTATAATCGCATCTTCAATAGATGGAAAATAAGATTGCATAACTGCCATATATTTTTCTTTCATTAATGCATTTGCCTCTTCATTATCTTTTTGAACATAGTACACTACGCCATTGGTCGTCACTTGATCAAAAAGATCCTCCACTACTTCCGTATATGAATTTTCTAATTCTTGATAACACACAATTCCTAGTCCTGCATAAATTTCCTGTAATGCAGTCTCAGCACTATAAAATGACTTTTGGGATTGATTATCCAGCACTCTTAATTGATAATTCGTAACGGAAGAAGTCAATATTACCGTAGCTAGAATTCCAATAAAAGCAATCGCAATAATTGCGATTAATAAAGAAGACCCTCTATTCTCATTTTTTAGCATTTTTATGTGTTTTAACAAGGATTATTCCTCCTTTATGCTTGATATGGTAGTAAATACATCTGACAAATCCGGATTCCCCGAAAAATATAACAAAGCATCATTTGTGTCTTGTTCTTGATAGCGAACATATACATCCATGGTATAAAGTGTTGTAAAATTATCTTCTCCCTGTGTTATTCCCAATCGTTCTGGCCAATCATTTATATTGGAATACACAATAAAATTATCCACACCCTCTATTAAATTCATATTATTGGGATTCACTTCTGCTCCATATGCTGATAAAAAAACATTACTTGGATCAATTACAACATTTAAATAAGGGTCCCAACTATGGGTCACTTGTTGTTGTATAAGAAAAACATGAACCGGTTTTTCAAAAGTTTCTTTTGTCCTTCCATCTCTATAATATATTTTAATCTC
>JBFHFI010000219.1:0-3606 GCA_041583675.1 Butyrivibrio sp.
CGTATATAATTAGTTCATCTATTGATTGTTGGCCGATATATTCTCCTATTTCAAAATGAAATCTAGGACTATCTTCCCCCAATTCTAACATATCAGCTAATACTGCAATTCTTTTTCCAGTTCCTTGTATTGTAGATAAAACATCTATTCCTGCTATCATAGATGCTGGACTTGCATTATAAGAATCATCTATCACTGTAATTTCTTCTGTTTTATAAATTGTCTGCCTCATACTAATACCAACATAGGCTTCCAATGCTTGCACACTTTTTTCAATAGGTATTCCATAATAATCACCAACTGCAATTGCCACTAATGCATTCAAAATATTGTGCTTTCCTAATACATTTAATTTTACTTGATATTGTTGATTTGATGGTGTTTTTAATGTGAATTCGCATCCTTTTTCTTGAATAATAAAGTTCGCTCCACTATAATCATTATTTGCCTGCAATCCAAAACTTATTATTTTATGTTTTATTTTATCTCTATTCTGTAAAATAATAGGATCATCTCCATTTATAAATACAATCCCATCTTTATCTAATGCTTCCGTAATTTTTATTTTTTCCTCAAAAATCCCTTGTTGGCTTTTCATAGATTCAATATGGGATACCCCAATATTTGTAATCACCGCAGCATCCAAATCTACCATTGAAGCTAATTCTGACATTTCTCCTGGATTTCCAATGCCCATCTCTAATACTGCAATTTGCTCTTTATATGTCATTTTTAAAAGTGTTAGAGGCAGCCCGATTTTACTGTTAAAATTACCAAAAGTTTTAAACACATGCAATCCTGAAGATAATACACATGCCACCATTTCTTTTGTTGTCGTTTTCCCAACACTACCTGTTATTCCTATTTTAGGAATATTTATTCTTTTCCCATACTCTCTACCCATATCTCGTAAAGCTTTTTCTGTATCTTTTACTTTAATAATTGGTATATCTTTAGATATAGTATCTTGTTCTGAAGAAAGAGTTGCAACTGCACCATTAAAAATAGCACCCTCAATATAATTATGTGCATCTACTTTGGCTCCAATAATGGGAATAAAAAGACAATTCACTCCTATTTCATTAGAATCCGTACTTACGCTTTCTAATTTTAGATTTATGTTCCCCTGTGTTAATTGACCATCTACTGCCGTTATAACGTCCTGTACGTAATAATTCTCCATAAATCCTCCATTAAAACAGTCCCGTAATCTGATTGCTTTTTTCATCAAAATCTATTTTTTCTGCCGCTGGCACTTTAGGTAATCCTGGCATTGTCATTATGGCCCCTGTAATTGCTACTACAAATCCTGCTCCTGCATTTACATAAACTTCTCTTACCTGAATTGTAAATCCCTCTGGTCTACCTAGCAACTGTGGATTATCTGATAAAGAATATTGTGTCTTCGCCATACAAACCGGAAGATTTTTATAGCCTATTTTTTCTATTCTAAGTAGCATATTCCTTGCCGCTGGTGTAAATTGCACCCCATCAGCTCCATATATTTTTTTTGCAACTGCGCTTATTTTATCTTGTAAATCATCTTCATCTTTATAAGGAAGGGTAAATGGTTTTTGAACTTTTTCAATAGATTTTATAACTTGTTGCGCTAATTCTATTCCTCCATCTGCCCCCTTCTCCCATACAGTGGCAAGCGCAAATTCACATCCTAGTGATTCTACGTGTTCCTTTATAAAAGCATGTTCTTTTTCTGTATCTGAAACAAAAGCATTTAATGTAACTACTACATATACACCATAGCTTTGCATATTTTCAATATGTTTATCCAAATTAACAATTCCATTTTTTAATGCTTGTAAGTCCTCTTGATCCAACTTCTGTTTTTCAAGTCCACCATTATACTTTAGGGCTTTCACAGTAGCTACTATTACAATTGTATCTGGAACTAAGCCCGTGGTACGACATTTAATATCAAGAAATTTTTCCGCACCTAAGTCCGCACCAAATCCAGCTTCTGTAATTACATAATCTGATAATTTCAATGCCATTTTCGTTGCTCTAACGCTATTACATCCATGTGCAATATTTGCAAAAGGTCCTCCATGAACAATTGCCGGCGTATTATCTAAAGTCTGTATTAGATTCGGTTTCATCGCATCCTTTAACAATGCTGCCATAGCTCCTGTTGCTTTCAATTCTCCTGCCGTTACTGGATCTCCCGCATAATTATACGCAACAATTATTTTAGATAATCTTTGTTTTAGATCTGTCATATTTACAGCAAGGCACAGAATTGCCATTATTTCAGAAGCTACCGTGATAATAAAGTGGTCCTCTCTGACAAAACCGTCCGCTTTTGCACCTAATCCAACCACAGTATTTCTTAAGGCTCTATCATTCATATCCAAACATCTTTTCCATACAATTTGTCTGGTATCTATTTCAAGTTCATTACCCTGATGTATATGATTATCTAACATTGCTGCCAATAAATTATTCGCACTGGTAATTGCATGAAAATCTCCAGTAAAATGCAAATTCAAATCTTCCATTGGTACCACTTGCGCAAATCCACCTCCTGCTGCGCCACCCTTCACACCAAAACAAGGTCCCAAAGATGGTTCACGTAGGGCAACCACTGCATTTTTTCCTATCTTACACAATGCCTGTGTTAATCCAATGCTAATTGTGGTCTTACCTTCTCCCGCTGGTGTTGGATTAATTGCTGTTACCAATACTAATTTTCCATCTGAATTATTCTGTATTCTTTCTTCAAGTTCATCTGAAAGTTTTGCTTTATATTTTCCATAACACTCTAGCTCATCATCTTGAATTCCTATTTGAGCTGCTACTTGTTGGATGTTTTTTAATTGTGCTTCCTGTGCAATTTCAATATCTGATTTCATCATAAATATAAAATCCTTTCCGTCCATCTCTGAACTATAAAATGATGTTAATTATTATTTAAAAACTCTGTAAACTCTTCCATATTCATAATTACTTTACGTGGTTTGGTTCCCTCTTCTGGTCCCACGACTCCCGCTTCACATAATTGATCCATAATTCTTGCTGCTCTATTAAACCCTATTTTATAAACTCTTTGCAACATTCCAATTGATGCCCTTTCTTTTTCTATAATAAATTTACCAGCTTCCATAAAATACTGATCCCTATCTCCACCAAAAGTTTGACTTTCTGCAAATCCAGGATTGTTAATTTTATTTTTTACATCTTCTCGATAACTCGATTCTTCATTATGTTCCTTTAAAAAATCTACAACTGCAGATACTTCCTCATCTGATACAAATGCCCCTTGTACTCGAACAGGTTTCTGAAATCCCTGTGGATAGAACAACATATCCCCTTTACCCAATAATTTTTCTGCACCATTCATATCTATAATCGTTCTTGAATCTACTCCTGATGAAACAGAAAATGCAATTCTCGAAGGTACATTTGCTTTGATAAGACCTGTTATAACATTTACACTTGGTCTTTGCGTTGCAATCACCAAATGGATGCCCGCAGCTCTTGCTAGTTGTGCCAATCTTACAATTGCATCCTCAACTTCATTAGAAGCTACCATCATAAGATCTGCTAATTCATCTATTATAATTACAATTTGAGGAAGTTTCTGCAGTTGTA
>JBFHFI010000220.1:0-3542 GCA_041583675.1 Butyrivibrio sp.
TGGCAAGGGACGGACCTTTATACATTGGATGGAATTGAAGTAGATGCGGAGGATGCAGAAGGGTATTTAATATCGGAAAATATAACAAATTTGGCATTTAGTATTGATGAAGGCTGTAAGGTCTATCAAACAATTCTTGTAAATGGCGTGGAAACAACTAGCTTTGTTGGATATAGTCAACCTTTGATTGTACAAGTAGAGTTTACACTGACAAATAATGAAGAGACTTTATCAAATAGGTTTATAACAACATTAAGAAATGAAAATATAAGTGTTTTTACAATAGATGGAGAAGCTCAGGCATTGCTAAGCGAATGATATAAAAGTAGGTAGAAATATGAAAGAAAATATTAAAAAATACAATAAAATAAATATTATGATATTGGTAGTATTCTTATGTCTAGCTAGTGTATTAAGTGTGCTTGTTTATAAATATATTGATATAAAAGCTGCTACATCGGATTATGATAATGGTGAAGAAGCAATACAAGTTTCAGAGAAAGCTGAACTTTTATTAAATATTATGCGTGCAGGGGACGATTTAACCATTTTGGAAATTGTACCTTATGAAAGTGCTTGTACTTTTCAAATATTAGGAGGGGACTCTGAATTTCAAGAATTAGTACAACAAAAAGCATCGGATCTTTATAACAAATTTTCATGGAATAATGGATTGGTAGCAGGAACAATTGCATATCAACATCAATTTCAAATTACTAAAAATAGTGATAATACCTATACGGTGGATTATCCTAGTTTTTTTATAGATGCTTTATTTCCTACAGAAGAATTAGACAGTGTAAGGGAATATTTTACGGAGCATATTGATATTAGAACAGTTACAGCAAGTGCGCTAACGACGGCAGATCTTGAAGATATAGATATGGTGTATATTTCTGGTAGTGTTGAAAATTATGAAATTATTAATTTTTACAACTATCTTCATGATACCAATCCCAATTTGGCATCTTCTACAGCAACAGGGGCTTATTATTATGATACTAGCACAGATTCTTATGTGGAATATATGTCTGTTGGTTCAACGCAAATAGGATATAATTCATTTCATTTAAATGAATATGGTCAATATGAATCAAATGATATGAGCTGGGATATGGTAGTTGCATTAACAGAATGTATTTATCAAGGAAACGAATATACAACACAAAATGGATATACGGAACCTTTGCCAGTTATAATAAATTTAGGTGGATCATATTCTTTTACAAAAGATAGTAATTTGTATAAATTAGCAGATATTCTCTGTAAAACAACTGGTTTAAATAGTGATGGGGAGCAAGATGGTACTTATTATTATCAAGATGTTTTGGATAATATTTCAACTACAAGTCAAGAAGTTACAACGGTAGATTATACTTATAATCAGAATCAAACGGTTTCTTACAAAGACGATATTATAGAATTTCATACTGACGTTATGGTTTTAAGTGATGGAAGTAATATTACCATCGCCAAGAATAGCCTTGCATTAAATCAGGGTGTGGATAACACATTGACCTATATAGCTTCAGGAGGATATGCAAGAGTTACAGAGTTTGATGGCGTGGCATATTTATATCTGTATGATGAATATGGTACAAGGGTAAATAGAATGACCATTGGCATAAGCAATGGACAATGGAACATAAATTATTTAAGTGCATTAACGGAAGTTATTAGTGTATCCGTCTCTGATGATTATTATTTTTATAATGATAATAATGGAACTGGAAATATTGTGACCGGTGCATATTTGTATGATGGAAATTACTATGATACATGGGAACATAATAATGATAAATATATAGAATTCTTTTTTATAAAAAGTTTTGGTCAGTTTCATATGTATAATTATGTTTTTATTACAAATAATAATATGTCCAATACCTTTTTTTCCATTGATGATAATCCGACCATTTATGATAGCGATGGTTCAGCAACTTTAAGAGGAGTGACGCAAATCAATGGGAGTTATTTATTGGTTAATTATGCCAAATATCTTTTGGGAGCGGAGGATGAGAGCTTTACATCTTATAATATTCCCTTTACAGTCCTTGAAATAGAGCCAAATAGAGATTTTCTTTATGAATATGACCTAGGAGAAGATGAAAGTGAAAAACAGGTTGTATTGGATAATATAAAAGAATTTGCTGCATATGTAAATTTTGCAGGTTATTCTTCACTGACAATAGAGGAATATGAAAGTATATTAGCGGATTCTTCAACAGCTCAAATTACTTTTCAATGTGTATCGACGGCAGAATTTAATGGAATGACAGAAGAACTTTTGTCTAATTATGATGTTATTGTATTGGGCTCGGAAAAAGGGATGATTAATCAGGATTCGGATGGAAATACGATCTACAATGATGATTCTTTAGATGGGTATATTTATCTGGCTTATGGAGATTGGATTAAAGTGGGAAGTCCGTTACTTGGTTTTTTGGCTTCAGATTATGTATCAGTGAATTCTCAAGTAATTACTAAGTCAGGATTTGAGATAGTGGATACCTTGAATAGTATAATGACGACGGGGCTTTCAAATAATAGTTATAAAGTATTTAATAAAAACATAGAATCTTTGTGGACACCGGCGATGTATAGTCAGTTAGCTGATATTAATGGGGATTATTTAATATTACAGGATATAGACAAAGAACTTGCAAATGATAAAAAAGTGAAAAATTATTATAAAAATGAATTGGGAAATGCAAGATTTTCAGATAATGATATTACACAAATAAAACAATATGAATTACAAGAATTTGCAGAAAGTGGAAGGCCCATTATATTAGCGGATAATATTGATTCTTGTATTACAGATGAGGATGGTGGCGTTGTATATCCAACATCACATATTTATCAATTTGTTGAAGAGATGCAAGGACAAGAAAATGTTTTTTCACAAACAGAGGCACAGAATAAGTTGGTTTCTTATCTGGATCAAAATAGTTTGGAGATTAAAAGTTATCAAGTATATTATGATAGTAATGAAGATTATATAGCGGATACACAGGTTCCAGACATAACTTATGATAGCGATGGATTGGTTGTAAGTTCATCGATTATAAGTAATACGAAATATCTAAGTTATCCTATTACATTTTCATCAGAAAATGGTAATATATATCATATAAAATTATTATTTGATAAAAATGCGGATGGGGTTTATCAAGAAGAAATTCAATTAAATGATACAAATGAAGTGTATTATGAGACAACAATAACGGCAACAAATACCTTAACAGAATTAACAATTCCAGCATATCTTGTAGATGGATATAATGGGATGTTATCTTGGAGAATAGAGATTCAAGATATAACTGAGCCGGACACACAGGTTGTAGAGGGCTCAATGATTATTCACGGAGAAAAAGATTATATTAAACTGCTTCAAATTGTTCCGGATCAAGGGGAATCCACTCTTTTTATGGAAAGTAATATGATATTTCAAGGGTTGTTAACAGAATCTGCTACCGTTTTAAATACAAATGTGTTGATTGATACAATGACAACTTCAGAATTTGAGAATATATTTGCAA
>JBFHFI010000221.1:0-3450 GCA_041583675.1 Butyrivibrio sp.
TCATTAAAAAATGGATTGAATTATTATTATAAAGAACAAATAAAATATTTAAAACATTTTTGGTATCAATCAGAACTTGAAGTTATGGGTGATGAAGGAATGAATCAAGCGGTAAGCTTTAATATGTACCAACTGTTACAATCAGCAGCAAAAGATTGTCATTGTAATATTGCAGCAAAGGGATTAAGCGGAGAGGGTTATGAAGGTCATTATTTTTGGGATACGGAAATGTTTATTGTGCCATTCTTTACATTAACCAATCCAGAATTATCTAAAACTTTATTATCATATCGATATGATATTTTGGAAGCTGCTCGTGAAAATGCAAGAGCATTAGGTCATAAAAAGGGTGTACTTTTTCCATGGAGAACAATTTCTGGGAAAGAATGTTCTGGATACTTTCCATCAGGAACAGCTCAATATCATATTGATGGAGATATAGCATATGCAATTATGAGTTATTATAATACTACGGGTGATTTAGGGTTTATTAAGGAAAAGGGAGAAGAAATTCTTCTTGAAACAGCAAGGCTATGGTTAGATGTAGGAAATTATTACAAAGGGAAATTTGTGATTAATGATGTTACAGGACCGGATGAATATACATGTATGATTAATAATAATTATTACACAAATTGTTGCGCCAAATATAATTTATTAGCAGCTGTGAAATTTTATAAAATATTAAAAGAAAAAAATGAAATACAGGAATTGGTAGATAAAGTTCAACTAGATGAAAAAGAAATATTAGAGATGGAAGAAGCAGCAAATAAAATGTTTCTTATCTATGATGATGAGTTGGGCATTAATCCACAAGACGATTCTTTTTTGAGCAAGCCAATATGGGATTTGGAAAATACACCAAAGAAAAAGTTCCCATTATTGTTGCATTACCATCCATTACATCTTTATAGATATCAAGTGTGTAAACAAGCAGATGTGGTATTGGCATATTATTTATTTGAAAAAGAACAAAGCCAAGAAATTATGAAAAAAAGTTTTGAATATTATGAAAAAATTACGACGCATGATTCATCCTTGTCAACCTGTGTATTTAGTATTGTAGCATCTAGGTTAGGTATGGAGCAAAAGGCGTATGATTATTTTGGGAATTCTGTAAAACTAGATTTAGAAAATATACATAACAATACCAAGTATGGGATTCACACTGCCAATATGGGTGGATGTTATATGGCAATCGTAAATGGGTTTGCAGAACTTAGAATTGTAGAAAACGAAATATCGATTGCACCATCTCTTCCTGAAAAATGGGAAGGATATAGTTTTAAATTCAGATATTTAGGAAATTTAATTCGTATTTCTGTTGGGAAAGAACAAGTGTCGGTAGAATTAATAGAAGGAACATTGGTTTCTATAAAAATATTTGGACAACAATATGAATTATCTGTACAAAAGAAAGTTGTTGTAAATCATAATTAAGTAGGTGAACAAGATGATGGATTATTCAAAGGTGGAAGATTGGATTATAGGCGAAGACTGCTTTGATAAAAAGGTACTAGGAAAAACAGAATCTATTATGACGCAAGGAAATGGATATTTGGGATTGCGAGCAACCACAGAGGAATCTTATATTGAAGAAAATAGAGGGTGTTTTGTTGCAGGAACTTTTAATAAATTTGATGTGTGTGAAGTGACAGAACTTCCTAATACGGCAGATGTGTTAGCTATGAAATTGGATTTAGATGGAAAAGAGTTTTTGTTAACACAGGGAAATATACAAGAATATCAAAAAGAATTGTGTATTAAAACAGGGGAACTACACCGTCATATTCACTGGATTTCACCAGATAAGAAGCACTATCTATTGGATTTTTATCGTATTGTTTCAAAAAAGAATTTGCATTTGATAGCACAAAAAATAGTGATTACACCTTTGAGTGAACAGATGAAATTAAAAATGAGAACAGGGATAGATGGGCGAATAAACAATTCTGGAACTCAGCATTTTTCAGATGGAGAAAAACGTTTTTACAATCAAAAATATATGCAGTTACTTCAAAAGACGTCGGAGTCAAAAATTGAAGTCATACATAATACAGCTGTAAAAATAGAAGGAGGTCTGCAATGTAGACAACCTAAGATTGCAATAGATAGAAGAAGAATTTTTTGCGAATATGAGATGTGCGTTTCCCAAGGGGAAGCAATGATAATTGAAAAAATATCAAATGTATATACCAGTAGGGATAAAGAATACTCAAACTTAGATACCGCAATTATTCAAAAAAAATCTGTTGAAAAATTAGAGGAAGCAGTGAGTAAGGGATACGATCAATTATTATATGAATCGGCAAAGGCATGGGAAGATGAAGTATGGAATCGAGCATCAATTAAAATTATTTGTAAAAATGAATTTGATGTATTTGCATTTCGATTTGCTCAGTATCATTTGGCAATTATGACACCTGTTCATGACCAAAGAATGAATATTGCTGCAAAAGGATTGAGTGGTGAGGGATATAAAGGGCATACTTTTTGGGATATGGATATTTTCATATTGCCTTATTATATTTTTACAATGCCGGATATTGCTAGGAAATTACTTGAATATCGTTATTTATCTTTACCAGGGGCACGTAAGAAAGCTATAGATAATGGATATAGAGGAGCACAATATCCATGGGAATCTGCATGGATTACAGATGGAGAGGTAACGCCACTTTGGGGTGTGGTAAATGTCGAGACAGGGGAACCTACAAGGATTTGGTCAGGATCCAAGGAGCAACATATTACAGCAGATGTGGCATATGGTGTATGGCAATATGATCAAGTTACCAGAGATAAAGAATTTATGAATTCTTATGGGTATGAGATTATATTTGAAACGGCGAATTTTTGGGAGTCTAGATTTGAATATTCTGTAGAAGATGGGATGTTCCATATTAATAATGTTATTGGACCGGATGAATATAAAGAACATGTAAATGATAATGCATTTACAAACTATATGGCTTATTGGAATGTGAAACAGGCAATTACTTATTATTGTTTTTTACAAAAAGAGAATCAGTATGTTTTCCAAAGATTAAATGAAAAAATAGGAATAAAAAATTCTTTTTATAGATGGACTAAAATTATAGAACATATCTATTTACCACAACCAAGGGAAAAAGATAAAGTAATACCACAGGACCAGACATATTTAACTTTTCCAGAGGTGGATTTAACAAAATATAAAACTCAAAAGAAGATTGGAAGTATTTTAGAAGATTATAGTATTGATCAGATTAGTCATATGCAAGTATCCAAACAAACAGATATTTTAATGATTTTTTTATTACTTGAAGAAATGTTCAAAAATGATATTAAAATGGCGAATTGGAGGTATTACGAATCAAAGACGCTTCATGATTCATCCTTGTCTTTATCATCTCACTGCATTTTAGCATGCGATATGGGAGACAGGATAATGGCCTTTCAGTTGTTTGAAAA
>JBFHFI010000222.1:0-3414 GCA_041583675.1 Butyrivibrio sp.
TGGAATTTTCACCGGTCGAATTCCTGTTAAAGTCCCCCAAGGTAATTCTTTATTTAATAATTCGGAAAAAACATAATAAAGTTCTCTTTTTAATTTATTTCTAATTGTTTTTTTATCCTGATTTTTGGCATATACATCAATTTCAAAAAATTCTTTTTCTTTAATTTCTGCCTGAATATGCATATCTACAACTTTTACTTTTACAGATAATTGTGTTTCTTTTTCCTCGTTCTGTGTTATTTTAACTCCTGGGAAAAAAGCACCTATTATTACTCGCACATCATTTTCATAATCATGGGTATTTATATTCATATATATCATTACTTCACCTTATGAACAAAATGGATTGTTTTCCTTTTCTTGTTCTATGGTTGTTTCATCCATATGTCCTGGATAAACAACAGTATTTTTAGGTAAAGTGAATAATCTCTTTTTTATTCCCAAAAGTAGGTTTCTTCCATTTCCCCCTGGAAAATCAGAACGTCCTACTGAACCGCAAAACAAAGTGTCTCCTGTAAAAACAATATTTTCCGCTTCTAAATAATAACACATTCCTCCAACTGTATGCCCAGGTAATTCTATCGCCTTTATATGATAAGAACCAATATCAAATATTTGATTATCTTCCAAATAAATATCTGCAGTTGTTGTGACTGGTGATGCAGTAAATGAATTTGACAAATTAATATCTGGATTTTGAATAACTTCTTTTTCATTAATTCCTATATATACAGGAATATTATATTTTTTTCTTACTTCCTCAACTGCCAGAATATGATCAAAATGTCCATGTGTAAGTAATACGGCAATGGGTTTTAATCCCTGCCTAGTTACCCTGTCATGTATTTTAATAAAATCTCCAGCTGGATCTATTATTATTGTTTCTCTGCTAAGGTCATCAAATAAGTAATATGTATTTGTACCACAAATGCCTATTACATCGTAATCTACTCTAACCATGTTTTCCTCCTGTTCAAATCAACCTGTTGCCCTTTCAATATCAATAACGCCTTCTATATTACGCAATTTGTCTGTTAGCTCTTTTAATTGCTGCACTCCTGATATTTCAAATCCCAACTCTAATGTTGCCGTTCCCTGTTTACTGGTTCTACAATTCATTGTCTTTAAATCTATTTTTCTTTCGGTTAATATTCTTGAGACATCAACAATAAGTCCCGTTCTATTTGTGGCAAAAATCTTTATATCAGCAATATATTTTTCCCCCAGTTGCTCATAATCCATTTGTTGCCATTCCGCTTCAATCATTCTTACTTTATCTATTTCTGACATATTAATTACATTAATACAATCCGTTCTATGAATAGATATACCACGTCCTCTTGTTACAAATCCTACGATTTCATCTCCCGGTACTGGACTGCAACATTTTGAAAAACGTACTGCAATATCATGAATTCCTTTTACAACAATCCCATTTTTTGATGAATTCTTATTATTTACAATTTTATTTTCACTATGATTTTCTGATAAAATCTGTTCATCTGTGATTTCATGATGATTTTTCTTTTCATACTCTTCTTGTAGTTTATTAACTACTTGTCCTTCTTTAAGTCCTCCATGGCCAACAGCTGCAATTACAGCATCCCAATCTCTAAATCCATATTTTATCATGGCTTTTTCCATGAATTCCGGCTTCATAATATCACTCAAAACAATGCTCTTATTTTTACAATAAGTATGTATCATTTCTTTGCCTTTTATAATATTATCTTCCTTTAATTCTGCTTTAAACCAAGCATTTATTTTGGATTTTGCTTGAGGACTTTTTACAATTCCAAGCCAATCTCTACTAGGACCTTTGGAGTTTTGAGAAGTAACAATATCAATTCTATCTCCATTTTTTATTTGATAATCAATTGTTACTAATTTTCCATTTACCTTAGCACCTACCATTTTATTTCCAACAGCTGAATGTATTCCATATGCAAAATCAATTGGAGTAGAACCTGCTGGGAGATTCTTCACATCTCCTTTTGGAGTAAAACAATACACACTGTCAGAAAACAAATCAAGGTCACTTTTAATCAGGCTTAAAAATTCTTTATTATCTGACATATCTCTTTGCCATTCCAAAATTTGACGAAGCCAAGTAAGCTTTGCCTCTTCACTATCCTGTGCTTTGGAGCCGTCAATATTTTCTTTATATTTCCAATGCGCTGCAATACCATATTCTGCAGTTCTATGCATTTCATAAGTTCTAATCTGTATCTCAAAAGGTTGTCCATTTGGTGCTATTAAAGTTGTATGTAATGACTGATACATATTAGGTTTTGGCATTGCAATATAATCTTTAAAACGTCCAGGAATTGGTTTGTACATCTCATGGATAACTCCCAATGCTGCATAACAATCTTTAACTGTTTCTACCATAATTCTGATTGCAAAAAGATCATAAATCTGATCCAGTGTTTTATCATGATTCACCATTTTTTTATAAATACTAAAATAATGCTTTACCCTACCATCAATTTCACAATCAATGCCAGCTTCCGAAATATGCCTTTTCACTTCATCTGCTATATCTTTAACAAAAGAACCTTTTGCCTGTCTGTTCAATCTTAACTGCAATTCCAAGTCCTGATATACTTCAGGTTGAAGATATTTCAAAGATAGATCATCTAATTCTACTTTTATTTTGGAAATTCCCAGTCTTTGCGCAATTGGTGAATAGATCTCCATTGTCTCTCTGGATTTATCAATTTGCTTTTCTGGTGTCTGATATTGCATTGTACGCATATTATGAAGTCTATCCGCCAATTTAATAAGAATAACTCTAATATCTTTTGCCATGGCTAAAAACATTTTACGTAAATTTTCAGCTTGTATCTCAATCTTATCATGTTCATATTTTAAATTCGTTAATTTAGTAACTCCATCAACTAATAAAGCTACTTCCAATCCAAACGCATCTTCTAATCCTTCCATAGTGAAGCCTGTATCTTCAACTACGTCATGTAATAATCCTGCAATGATAGTTTCTTTATCCAGTTCCAACTGTGCAAGAATAATAGCAACACACAAAGGATGAATAATATAGGGTTCTCCTGATTTACGTTTCTGATCCGCATGTGCTTCATTTGCAATTTCATAAGCTTTTTTTATTAGAGAAAGGTCCGTCGATGGATGATATTGCAAAATGCAACTTTCAAGCTCCTTAAATAAATCCTCCGGTAAATTACTCTTAGGTGGATACAAGGGCGTTTCATCAATTTTACGTCTTTGCTTAAAACTATCTTCTTCAGTCATATCTTTAACCCCGTAACTTTTATATTTTCCGCTCAATTATATATGATATAATTCAAGAAATCGTTAACATTTTCATTGTAAAGCCTATGACGTAAAAATGCAATAACACTTTCAAGATCCATAATTATAAAAAACTCTTTAAATCCA
>JBFHFI010000223.1:0-3355 GCA_041583675.1 Butyrivibrio sp.
AACTTTAGAATTTAAGAATGTGTATTTCAAATATCCAGAAGCAGGAGATTATGTATTGAAAAATATAAGTTTTACTGCAAATAAAGGAGATACAGTAGCATTTATTGGTTCAACAGGAAGTGGAAAGACTACATTGGTTAATTTGATTCCTAGATTCTATGATGTAACCAAAGGGCAGATTTTAGTAGATGGAAAAGACATTAAAAAAGTAAAACAGTATGAACTGCATAATAGAATTGGATTTGTACCTCAGAAATCAGTTATGTTTTCTGGCACAGTTAGGTCAAATGTTGTATATGGAGATAATGGAGCTCAAGACAAAGATGCAGTGGGAGTAGAAAAAGCAGTTAAAATTGCACAGGCTACGGAATTTGTTGAAAAGATGGAAAAAAATTACGATGGAGATATTGCTCAAAGTGGAACAAATGTTTCTGGTGGACAAAAACAGAGGCTTTCCATTGCAAGAGCGATTGCAAGAAATCCAGAAATCTTTGTATTTGATGATTCTTTTTCAGCACTTGATTATAGAACGGATAATGCTTTAAGAAAAGAATTAAACAAAGCAACAAAAAATGCTACTAAAATTATTGTGGCACAGAGAATTGGAACAATTAGACATGCAGATAAAATTATAGTACTAGAACATGGTGAAATTGTGGGAATGGGAACACATAATGAATTAATAGAATCATGTACTGCATATCAGGAAATTGCTAATTCACAGTTATCAAAGGAGGAAATTGCGAATGCCTGAAAATAGAAAAAAACCAAATACTAGACAGCACGGACCCGGAGGTGGTATGGGTGTTGGAGAAAAAAGTCAAAACTTCAAAAAAGCAATGAAAGATTTCTTTACATATATGGGAAAATATAAAGTATTAGTGATTACTGCGGTTGTTTTTTCTTTGTTTGGAGCAATCCTCAGCTTAATAGGTCCTAATAAAATACAAGATATTACCTTTAAAATCAGTGAAGGTATTGCTATGGGAAATATGGATTTATCTGGAATAAAAACCATTGCAATTACTGTAGCATGTATTTATGCAGGAAGTTTTATTTTAACATATGTACAAGGCTTTATTATGGCTACAATATCTCAAAGGATTACACAAAATATGAGAAAAGATATTTCTCGTAAAATTAATGTTCTTCCTCTTAGATATTTTGATTCTCATGCAACAGGAGATATTTTAAGTAGAGTTACCAATGATGTGGATACAGTGGGTCAGACTATGAATCAAAGTCTTGCAACATTGGTGTCGTCTATGGCCTTAATTGTAGGTTCGGCAGTTATGATGTTTTATACAAACTGGATTATAGCTATTGCCGGTATTGTATCTTCATTTTTAGGAATGATTTTCATGGTTATGATTATAACCAAATCTCAGAAATTTTTTAAACAGCAGCAAACAGAATTGGGTAATATAGATGGGCATATTGAAGAAGTATATGGCGGACATAATGTTGTCAAATCTTATAATGGAGAAAAAGAAGCAGCAAAGGAATTTCATGAAAGTAATGAACGATTATTTAATAGTGCTTGGAAATCCCAGTTTATGTCAGGTTTAATGATGCCACTAATGATGTTTGTTGGAAATTTTTCTTTTGTTGTTGTATGTATTGTGGGCGCATTATTAATACAGAATAACACAATTGATATTACAGTTATGGTTGCATTTATGTTATATATTCGTTTGTTCACACAACCACTTCAAAATATTGCACAAGCAGCTACTAGCACACAAAGTATGGCAGCCGCAGCAGAACGTGTTTTTGCCTTTTTATCAGAACAAGAGATGGATGGAGAAGTGAATAAAGCAAATGATCTTGTAGTTTCCAAGGGAGAGGTTGCTTTTGAACATGTGGAATTTGGGTATCTTCCAAATAGAACAATTATCAATGACTTTTCTGCGAAAATTCAAGCAGGACAGAAAGTTGCAATTGTAGGTCCTACAGGTGCAGGAAAGACTACAATGGTTAATTTATTAATGAGATTTTATGAAATCAATAAAGGCGCAATTACAATTGATGGAGTTGATATTAAAACTGTAACACGAGATAATATTCATAAATTATTTGGGATGGTACTTCAGGACACATGGTTATTTGAAGGAACCATTCGTGAAAATATTATATTTGGAATGAAAAATATAAGTGATGAGAGATTGGATGAAGTTTGTGAGGCTACAGGTTTGACAGATCTAATTGCTCAAGAGCCTAAAGGTTATGATACAATCTTAAATGAGCAAGTAAGTTTATCAGCAGGACAAAAACAGTTAATTACAATTGCTAGAGCAATGATAGAGGATGCTCCACTGCTTATACTTGATGAAGCAACAAGCTCAGTTGATACTAGAACAGAGATTAAAGTGCAAAGAGCTATGGATAAGTTAACAGAAGGACGTACTTCATTTGTAATTGCACATAGACTTTCTACAATAAAGAATGCAGATTTAATCTTGGTTATGAAAGATGGAGATATTATTGAAAGCGGAAATCATGAAGAGTTAATTGCCTTAAAAGGCTTCTATGAGGATTTATATAATAGTCAATTTGAACAGGCGTCATAAGTTTATGAAGAAATACTTTTTTCAAAACAAAGGATATGTTATAATGTGAAAAAAGAATTAGGAACATAACTCTGTCACCGGATAGAGTATAAAGGTGTTTTCAACCATACCGTAGGTCACAGAAGGTATGGGTGAAGGCACTTTCTTACTTTTAAGGTATATATGGTTAATATTCTTAAATTTTAGGAGGAAGACAAATGAAATTTAAATTAAGGGATTATACAGCACCAAATTTTGAAAAAAAAGAATTTATAGAAGCACCGGATGCTATTCTTTTACCAGCGCCGAAAGACCGTGTAGCTCCAGAAAATTATCATGCCTTGAGTATTTTTCCTGAATATTTTAAAATAAATGGGACATGGATTTTGGCAGAAGAAAGTAGAATGGATTGTGTTCCTGTTTATGAAAACAATAAAATTTACGTACGTGAATTTAGATTATTAAAAAAAGGTGATTTGGTTGTAACAGGTAGAACAGAAAATTGTGAACAAGGGATTTATGTATATGACAATGGCTTTTCTGAACAAAAAGATGCAAAAGACACATTCGCATTTAGACAAAGTCGATCAAGAGAAACGGCTTTTTCTAGAGATTATGATGAAATATATGAGTTATTAAATCATGAAAAAGAATTTGGTAAAATTGTGTGGGTTATGGGACCGGCTTTTGCCTTTGATCATGATGCCAGGGATGCTTTTTCAAAATTAATTGCAAATGGATATGTGGATGCGGTTCTTGCGGGTAATGCATTAGCAACACATGATTTAGAAGCTGCGTATTTACAC
>JBFHFI010000224.1:0-3345 GCA_041583675.1 Butyrivibrio sp.
ATTCCTCCCAAAATAATTAAAATCATTCCCAATTTTTTAATCATATTTTTAATGATCATTAATATACCCATAAGCAATAATAACAAACCTATTCCAATAAAAATCACTGCCATTTTATACTCCTCCTTCGATTATCATGTATTCTTATTTGATAAAATAATATCATGTTATAAAAATCGTAGCAACCATTACTTTACAATAAAAAAGCAGCATGTAATATTATTTTCTATAAAAAGAAAATCCTATACATACTGTAGTTTACAAATACTTTATTTATTTGTATTACCAACTGTTTTTTATATAATATCCCTATTGAGAAATCTTTTTTGTTCTTGTAAATTCAAGTCCAATATTCTTATTTTTCTTTTCTACTTTTCCTGAGCCTATTTTTTTTTCAGCTTTTAAAAATCCATTTTGTGCTTTTTTCTCTTCTAAGAGTTGTTTCATTCTATCCATATCTTTTATTGACATTGTATTCACCTTTCTTTTGCTTATCAACATTATCATATGCTTGATTTATATTCTTGTCAAGATTCTGTCCACTGTTCACTCATATATTTTTCTGTTATAATTTTATAAAACATTTGCAAAAGGAGACACTCAATTGTTTATTTTTATTTATTTAATCTTAAATCTTATAAGTTTTATTATATATGGAATTGATAAATACAAAGCAGTCAAAGGCCTTTATCGCATTCCCGAAAAAAGATTGTTACAAATTGCATTTATACTACCCCTTGGTTCAATAATAGGCATGTATTTCTTTCATCACAAAACAAGAAAAAAAAGATTTCGTGTATACACAAGATTATTTTTATGCTTGCAGATTATTCTATTCTATTTTTACTTCTATTAAAAAGTAGAAATCTCAAATAAAGATTCCTACTTTTTAAAATTATTATTGCTTTGTTATTTTTCTAATAACTTTTTTTAATTTTTCTATACTTTGTTCTCCTGAAATTACGATTTCATCATCAAATATAATATATGGAATGCTATCAATTTCCATATCAATTCCTTGTTGTTGATCTTCTAAAAGGGATTTTCTATATATTTTTTTCTCTAAAGCCTCTGAAATATCATTTTCTGGTATATTAATTTCTGTAGCTAACTTTATCAAATTCTGTTTTGTACTAATATTCTTACCCTCTTCAAAATAAGCTGCAAACAAGCGATCTACCATTTCTTGTCCTAAACCTATTGATTCTGCATATTTAAATGTTTCATGGGCTAATCTAGTATTTCCTCGTTGCAATTCATCCAATTTAAAATGTAATCCTACATCCAAAGCCATTTGAATAAGCCCATCATTCGTTGCCTTTGCCTGTTCATAGGTTACTCCATATTTTTTTACTGTATGTTCATTAATCCCTATTTTAGGAAGGCTTACTGCATTTACATTTAATTGAAAACTTCGATATGAAATCTCTGCAGAATCCTTTAATTCAAGTTCTTCTAATGCTTTTGTCAACATTTTTTCACCCATATAACAGTATGGACACACAAAATCTAACCAAAGTTCGATTTTCATAATAGTACCTCCTTTTCTTTCTCTACAATCCGCCGTAAGAGCGTAGCTCTAAGGGGGACTTTCCTCCACTCCGCCGTAAGAGCATAGCTCTGAGAGGGACTTTCCTCTCCATTTCTATGATAACATCTGTTCCACACCTTTTTGAAATGGAATTAAATCTTCCATTCTATTCTCTGCCGTTTTTATAACCCATTCAGGATCTGCTAATAAAGCCCTACCTACAGCAACCAAATCAAACTCTTGATTTTCTAAACTCTTGATCAAAGGTGTAAAAGCTGTTGCATTTCCACCTTTCCCAGTTTCAAAAAAATCTGTAAATGCACTATCTAAGCCAACTGATCCAACAGTAATCGTAGGTTTCCCTGTAAGTTTTTTTGTCCAACCCGCTAGATTTAACGCGGAACTCTCAAATTCCGGTTGATAATAACGACGAGTCGAACAATGAAAGATATCAACCCCTGCGTCAACCAATGGTTTTAAAAACATAGATAACTCTTCTGGTGTCTTAGCTAATTTTGCTTCATATGACTTGGTTTTCCACTGAGAATATCTAAAAATTATTGGAAAATCAGGTCCCACTGCTTGTCTACAAGCTTCTATAATTTCTTTCGCAAATTGAGTACGTGCTAATAAATCCCCACCATACTTATCTTCACGCTGATTGGTTTTTTCCCAGAAAAATTGATCAATTAAATATCCATGTGCTCCATGAATCTCTATTCCATCAAATCCAAGATTTTTTGCATCCCTAGCACCCTGTGCAAAAGCTTGAACAATAGATTGAATTTCCTGAACAGTCATCTCTTTTCCAACTTTTTCACCAGTCATTAAATCAATACCTGAAGGTCCTACAGGAAGTGCTTCCGGATTAGGATTTTCATCTCCTGCTTTTCGTGCCATACCCACATGCCATAATTGAGGTATAATTTTTCCTCCTGCTTTATGAACTGAATCTACAACCCTCTTCCATCCTTTCAGTGATTCTTCCCCATAAAAATTAGGTCTATTTAATCCCTGTGCAGCGGATGGATGATTAACCAAAGTTCCCTCTGTAATAATTAATCCCACTTGATTCTCAGCTCGTCTTGCATAGTAGTCAGCAACATTTGTCCCCGGAATTCCATTCGGTGAAAAAGCTCTTGTCATTGGTGCCATTACAATACGATTTTTTAAATTCAAAGATCCTATTTCAATAGGTTGAAATAATCCTTCTAATTCTTTGTTTATAATATTAATATTTGACATTTATTCTCCTTTTTTTCTTTGTTTTGATTAAATTGCAGACAATTTAATTGTTATTTATATCATAACGCTTGTTTAATAAATAGTCAATCCATATACAAAAAGAGCATCCTCTATGGCTGCTCCCTTTGTGTTTCATTATTATATATAACAACTTTATTTTTTCCTTGGGCTTTCGCTAAATACATAGCCTTATCCGCCCTCTCAAATGCTTCTTTGGGCTGATAGTTTTTCTGAAATACTTCAGTTAATCCACAACTAAATGTGATTTTTACTTGTTTTGAAAATTCAAATTCATGCTGATAAAGAACTTTTTGAATATCTTCTAATATCAACTTTGCTTCCTCTGAAGTTCTATGAGGGAATATAATTGAAAATTCTTCTCCTCCGTATCTAAAGACATCTCCCATAGAAGAACAATGCGTCTTTAAAATATAAGATAAATATATTAATACAATATTTCCATTTTCATGTCCATAAGTATCGTTAATCTTTTTAAAATTATCCAAATCAATAACGGCAACTACCAAAGGAAATTCTTGATTATTAATTACATCCTCTAATTTTGCATA
>JBFHFI010000225.1:0-3325 GCA_041583675.1 Butyrivibrio sp.
ATATGTTTTCTTCTATAGTAACAATTAAACTATACTTTGAACATAATTCATCAAGACAACTTGTATCCAAAGGTTTAATAAATCTACCATTAATTATTGTGGGATTAATTCCACTCTCTTTTAATAATAACCTTACATTCTTTGCAATTCCAACTCCTGTACCAATTGCAAGAATCGCAACTTTTTCACCTGTTTCAATTAATTCACTTTTACCATATACAATCGGTTCTAAATACTCTGAATATACTTCTGACGCCTTTGCTTTTGGAAATCGAATCGCCAAAGGTTTCTCAAAATCCATTGAAAAATCCAACATTCTATTTAATTCATACTTATTTTTAGGAGCCATAATTGTCATCCCAGGCATTAAATTCAGATAAGATAAATCAAATAATCCTTGATGTGTTGCTCCATCTTTTCCTGCGACTCCTGATTTTTCAATAATAAATCTAACGGGTAAATTTTGAAGGCATACATCATGCATAATCTGATCAAAACTTCTTTGTAAAAAAGTAGAATACACTGCAAAATAAGGCTTATATCCTCCACAAGCAAGTCCAGCTGAAAACGTAACCGCATGTTCCTCTGCAATCCCTACATCTACAAATCTTTCCGGAAAATAATGTCTGAATTTTTTCAAACCTGTTCCATCACACATGGCTGCAGATATTGCCACAATTTTATTATCTTTTTTAGCCATTTTCATCATATGTTCTGAGAATACATCCTGATAAGTTGCTTTATTCTTGATTTCATCTGGTTTTCCATTTTCTGCATTAAATGGCTCAACTCCATGGTAAGAAGAAGGATTCGATTCTGAGTAGCTATATCCTTTTCCTTTTTTTGTTTTTACATGAATTAACACAGCATGATTTAATCTTTTTGCTCTATCAATTGTATCCACCATCTGTGAAATATTATGCCCATCTACCGGTCCTAAATAAGTAATTCCCATATCTTCAAAAATCATATTTGGTATAAAAAATTGTTTAAAAGAACTTTTTGTTTTATGAACTCTGGTAATTAAATTATCTCCACATTTAGGAATTTTTGCTAAATTCTGTTTTACATTATCTTTTAATTCATTGTATTTTTCATCGGTTCTAATATTATTTAAAATATTAGAAATCCCGCCAACATTTTCAGATATAGACATCTCATTGTCATTTAATATGATAATATAATTACTATTTAAAATTCCAGCATTATTTAGTGCTTCAAAAGCCATTCCTCCTGTTAAAGCTCCATCCCCACTCACTGAAACAACATAATGATCTGACTTAGATAAATCTCTTGCCTTTACATAGCCTAAACCTGCAGATAAAGATGTTGATGCATGTCCTGTACCAAAAGCATCACTTGGATTTTCTTCCATTGATGTAAAGCCACTCATACCTTCATATTTTCTAAGAGAAGAAAAATCATTTTTTCGTCCTGTTAATATTTTATGAGTATATGCTTGATGTCCTACATCCCAAATCAATTTATCCTTTGGTAATTCAAAACTTAAATGTAATGCCAATGTAAGTTCAACAACCCCAAGATTAGATGAAAGATGTCCACCAGTACTGCTAACATTATTTATAATAAATTCTCTTATTTCCTTTGCTAATAATTTGTAACTATCAGGATTTATTTTTTTTATATCATTTGCTTGATTAATTTTTTCTAATATCATTTCTAAATCCATCCTCCTAATACCTATTTATCTCTTAATGTTAAATAATATAATAAATCAGTTAAAAATAATCTCTCTACATCATTGGTTCCTATATTATTTAAAATCGTTATTGCTTCACTGGTATTGTTTTTTAAATCAATTTCAGCTTGTTGAATCCCATGTAATGTAACATAGGTTTGTTTGTTGTTTTTCTCATCACTTAAAGTAGGCTTTCCTAAAATTGCACTATCTCCATTAATATCCAATAAATCATCTTTTATTTGAAAAGCCATTCCTATTAAATAGCCTATTTTTTCTACTTGATCCACATTTACTTGGTCTGCGCCGGCTAAAATTGCACCAATCATCATTGATCCTTCAATCAAAGCGCCTGTTTTCTTAGCATAAATATAATTCATAGTTGCTTGATTGATTTTCAATCCTGTATGTAATACATCTAAAGCCTGTCCACCAAACATTCCTTCAAGCCCTGTTTTTTTACTAAATATTTTGATTGCCGAAATTATATTTTGTGTATTATCTCCTAGCTCAAATGCTTTTAGCATCACTTCAAAAGATTGATGCAATAAACCATCTCCTGATAAAATAGCTGTACTTTCCCCAAATTTTTTGTGTGTTGTAAGTATGCCTCTTCGATAATCATCATTATCCAATGCTGGTAAATCATCATGTACCAACGAATAGGTATGTAACAATTCCATTGCAGCCATAAATGGTTGATATACCAATGTGTTTCCTTGGAATAATTTATAAAAAGACTCTATTAATACAGGTCGAAGTCTCTTTCCACCTGCACAAACGCTATAATTCATAGCCTCAATAATTTGGTTATCAAACTGTGTGCCTACGGGAAGATACTTTCGAACAATTTGCTCTGCTTCCTGGCTTCTGTTTGCGATTTCATTTTTAAAATCCATATTTTATTTATTTACCCTCTTCTTCACCTTGCTGTTCATTTAATACAATAATTTGTTTTTCAACTTTATCCAATGATGTATTACATTCATTAATTAAATTTATTCCTTCTTGATATTTTTGAAATGCTTGATCAAGAGGTGTATCTTTATCTTCTAATTCCGTAATAATTTTTTCAATTTTTTGAAAGGACTCTTCAATTTTCATAATTTTATAACCTCTCTATCTTGTTTTTTTCAATTACTTCCGTTTTAATCCAACCATCTTTTACGTGAATATCAATATTATTTCCCACCTCAACATCTTTAATTGAACTCACATTTTCTCCTGTATCTTTTACCGCATAAGAATATCCACTCGATAATTTTGCAAGAGGTGATTGTCCCTCTAACTTCGCACATAAAATAGATAAATAATTTTGTTTGTTTTTTATAATTTCATACATATGTCTTTGAAGACTATCTACCAGTTCATCTGATTTTAATTTTTGATTATTAATGATATTAAGTGGTGATAAATATCCTATTTTCACATTGTATAATTGAATTTTTTGTCTATATAATTCAATTTTATTATGTAAATTTTTATTTAAAGAAATTTCATATTCTTTTATTTGATTTATAATTCCATAAATGTCTGCAACTGCCAACTCTGCTGCTGCCGACGGTGTTGCTGCTCGTAAATCTGCCACAAAATCAGAAATTGTAACATCTGTTTCATGTCCTACTG
>JBFHFI010000226.1:0-3286 GCA_041583675.1 Butyrivibrio sp.
CAGCTTGTTTGCTATCTTTGCTTTTAAGTACTTTCTTAGGTTT
Organism: Butyrivibrio sp.; assembly: GCA_041583675.1. Classification (GTDB taxonomy): domain Bacteria; phylum Bacillota; class Clostridia; order Lachnospirales; family Lachnospiraceae; genus Eshraghiella. The sequence continues at coordinate 44 of JBFHFI010000226.1, forward strand.
CCTTAATGGTTTAGCAATTGCAAAAATAGGGATTCCACCTCTAATTGTAACTTTATGTGCTATGACAATTTGGGAAGGTGTTGCTTATATTTTATCTAAAGGTCTTCCTATTTTTGGATTTCCTGCATCTTTTTCGGTAATTGGACAAGGATATCTTGGAGTGGTACCGGTACCAGTAATAATAATGATAATTGTATTGATAATTGGTTCAATTATTTTAAATAAAACTTACTTTGGTAGATATTTTTATGCTGTAGGTGGAAACGAAGATGCAGCATTCCTTTCAGGTATCAGTGTTGATAAAGTACAATACTTAGCTTATACCTTATCCGGATTTTTTGCTGGTGTAGCAGGTATCGTAATATTATCACGTACCAATTCTGGACAAGCTCTAGCTGGTAAAGGTTTTGAATTCAGTGTACTTACTGCTATTGCACTTGGTGGTGTTAGTGTTAATGGTGGTGTTGGTAAAGTATTTAATATTGTTGCTGGTGTTTTTATTATTGGTGTGTTAACCAATGGACTTGTAATCATCAATGTAAGTCAATATGTACAATTAGTAATAAAAGGACTTGTTTTATTTACTGCTGTAGCATTTGATATGCTTCAAAAAAACGGTAAATTAAATTTTGGAAATAATTAATATATAAAAATTAGAATTATAAAAAAACTTAGGAGGTTTAAATTGAAAACTGTTAATTTAAACATAGACGTATTGGACGAACTTGAGAATAAAGACGTTCCAAAATATAATTTAAAAGACTGCAGCTGCCAAATATTACATATTGGTGTTGGTAACTTTCACAGATCTCATCAAGCTTACTACTTACACAAATTATTACAACAAAAAGATACGGGTTGGAGAATCTGTGGAGCAGGATTGATGCCTCAAGATTTAAAGATGAAAGAAGCTCTACAGAAACAGGACTATTTATATACTTTAGTTGATCAAGAATTAGAATCAGAAGATGTTACAGTGATTGGTACAATAAGAGATTTTATTCATATATCAACTGAATTTGAAAGATTTTCAGAAAAAATTTCTTCAGACGAATTAAAGATTATATCATTGACTGTTACTGAAAAAGGATATTGCAATACAACTGATTGGAACTTAGATGTTAAAAATGAAAGAGTTATTCATGATTTGAATAAAACAGATGAAGCTCCAATAACAGCAGTAGGTGTACTTGCAAAAGGGTTAAAAGTAAGAATGCAAGCTAATGCAAAACCAATAACCATTATGTCCTGTGATAATATTCCTGAGAATGGAACAGTTCTCAAAAATGTATTACTCCAGTTCCTTGAACTGTCAGGGGATTTAGAATTAATTGAATATATAAAAAATAATATTGTATTCCCATGTTGTATGGTTGACCGAATCACTCCAATTACAACCCCTGAGAAGAAAGAATATTTATCTGTCAAATATGGTATAAATGATAATTTCCCTGTATTTTCAGAAAAGTTTATTCAATGGGTAATAGAAGATAATTTCAATGTTGAAAGACCTGAATGGGAAAAAGTTGGTGCTCAAATTGTTGACGACGTCAAGCCATACGAATTGATGAAGACAAGACTTTTAAATGGTGGGCATACCTCACTATCTTTCCCATCTTTACTTTCAGGATTTACTTTTGTAGATGATGCAATGAGAGATCCAACAATTAAAAAATTTGTTAGATCTTACATGGACGAAGTTAAAACAACTCTCAGTCCAATCGAGGGTGTTGATTATGATGAATATATCAATGAATTGATTGTTAGATTTGCAAATCCTGCAACAAAAGATAGAATCTTGAGATTGGCTGAAGATACTAGTTCTAAATTCTTAAATTTCATTATAAATCCATTGATGATACTTTTAAACAAAGGTGAAAAAGTATCAAAGATCACAATTGTTTTGGCATCTTGGATTGTTTATCTAGCTAAGGCTTATAAAAATAGTGATTTAGAAGTTAAGGACCCATTGGGTGAAAAACTTAAAAAAATAGCCAATGATTCGTTAACTGATGTGACTCCATTTTTAAGTGTGAAAGAAATATTCCCAGAAGAGATTTTAGACAATAAAGAATTTATTGATAATCTAAATTCTACAATAAGGAGTATTCTAGAAAATGGACCTATGCAGTTGTTGAATAGTTTAGAAAATTAACAATTTTGATCTGTAAAACCAAAGTAAAAAAAGAGAGAATAGTAAGAATGAACTTAATTGGATTAGATATAGGAACGACTTCAATCTGTGGAGTACTTTATTCAAAGGATACGAGAAAAACTCTGAGAGTGACAGCTCGTGATAATGAATTTATTGCAAGTGAATCTGGCGAATATCAACAAAGTCCCTATGAAATATTGTCTAAAATAAAATCAATATTGAAGGAATTAATAGATTTTTCAACTGATGATATCAGTGGTATTTCATTGAGTTCTCAAATGCACGGTATTCTTTATGTTGATGAAGAAGGTGAAGCTATTACCCCTTTTTTTACTTGGCAAAATCAGAGAGGTTTAAAAAAGATTGGTAATAAAAAATTGGAAGATGTGATGACTCAAATGCTTGGATACAAAGTATACAGTGGGTATGGAATTGTAACTCATTACTCTCTATTTATAGAAAACTGTATTCCTGCTGCTGCTAAGTATTTTTGTAATATTGGTGATTTTGTATGTATGAATTTGGTTGGAAATAAAATTCCTGTAACAGATATCACACTGGCCAATAGCATGGGTATCTGCGATTTAGAGACTGGAAAGCTTGCAAATAGTTTAAAGATTTTGGATGACGAATGTCTTAAATATTTACCTGAAATCAGCGAGTCTCCAAAAATACTAGGAACTTACAAGAACATACCAGTTATTCAGCCAATTGGTGATAATCAAGCAAGTTATCTAGGTTCTGTAAAAGAGAAGGAAAAAAGTCTTCTTTTAAATTATGGAACTGCAGGTCAAATATCATTTTACACAAAATCTTATGAAAACTTTGTAGGATTTGAAACTAGACCTTTAGGAAATAATGAAGGTTATATTCATGTTGCATTTTCATTATGTGGAGGAAACTCTTATAAAATCCTATCACGATTTTATAGTAGTGTTATAGAGTTGGTTGGCAATAATCTAGACTATAATATGATGCAGACAATGGACAATATGGATCTAGATTTTTCAACCAAAGAAATACAATGTATGCCTTATTTTTTAGGGAAAAGAGGAACAGATGTAAAAAATGCTTTCTTCAGTAATATA
>JBFHFI010000227.1:0-3135 GCA_041583675.1 Butyrivibrio sp.
ACCGTTAAATCTCTAATATGCCCTTCATATATTATTGCTTCTGTCTCCTTTAAATTCTCATTTGGATTATAATCCATATCCCAATCTATAGGATTTGTAGCCTCCAAATTAATCACCATTGCCCTATTTCCATTGACTCCAGTCGCCTTTGCATAGGGGTCACAAGCTTCCTTTAACTCTCCTTGGAGTTCTGCCGTATATGTATAATAGATTCCCTGTAAATCCCCCTTTACCTCCGTGGTCCATACACCTTTCTCTTCTAAATCCATACTTATACTTTTTAATAAGTCATTTTTCTGTTTATCTCCACTTTTATATAAATTCACATAAAGAGCTTCTGCTGTTGGTGCCCATACTTTAAAAACCGTCTTTTCTTTTGTCCAATTCATTCCCAGGTCATTCCCAAAATATGCATATGTCTCTTCAAACTCCACTGATGAATATACTTTTTGTAAACATTTTTTATCAATCATTCTAATCTCCAATTTTTATCTCAATGATATGTTTTATATTTATAAGTTTAACAAAAATAAAATTTCAATGATATATTATATTTTTTATATTCATATTGATTTTTTATGGATGACCTGAAAATATTTCAACCTAAGAAATATAATCTATATACTCATCCTCATTTACAAATAATAAATATCTATCTTTTACAAATCCCATATATCCCTGTGATACCAAATAACCTTTCATTAAAATACCTCCTTCTACAAATCACATTCCAATATTATTCATTTTTTTATAAATGTATTGCTTTAAATTTTGTATGGTCTTATTTTAAAATATTAGGTGTCCAATAATCCGTACTAAAAAGTTTCTTGTAAAATATACATAATAGGAATACACTATGTAATGGATTTTAAAAAATATCTATTATAAGACTCGGAGGTCTCAATAAAACAAACATGCAAAGAATTAAACCTAAATTATTTTCCGTAATGAAAACCTATACAAAACAACAATTTATAAAAGATGTAATTGCTGGAATTATTGTAGCAATTATTGCTCTCCCCCTTTCCATCGCATTGGCGATTGCTTCTGGTGTTAGCCCTGAACGTGGATTATACACTGCCATAACTGCAGGATTTGTAATATCTTTTTTGGGTGGAAGTCGCGTTCAAATTGCGGGTCCTACTGCAGCTTTTGCAACAATTGTTGCTGGTATTGTCGCAAAAAATGGAATAGATGGACTTGTAGTCGCTACTATATTAGCCGGAATTATTTTAATTATTATGGGATTATTCAAATTCGGAAGTCTTATTAAATATATTCCCTATACAATTACAACTGGTTTTACAGCTGGAATTGCAGTCACAATCATAATTGGTCAAATCAAAGATTTTTTAGGGCTTACCTTTACTTCTTCTCCTATAGAAACCCAAGAAAAGATTCAAGCCTGCATCTCAAGTATTTCAACGATTAATTACAATACTCTTTGTGTTGGTTTAATCAGCCTTGCAATCTTAATATTTTGGCCAAAAATAAATCAAAAAATACCAGCCTCTCTGATTGCAGTTGTTGTAGGTATTTTATTGGTAAAAGGCCTCTCTCTACCAGTAAATACCATTGGTTCACTCTATGTAATTAGTAATAAGCTTCCTACTTTTCAATTTCCTCATATTACCTTTGATATAGCAAAAAATGTCCTCCCCGATGCATTTACAATTGCTATTTTAGCTGGAATTGAATCCCTTTTATCCTGTGTTGTTTCCGATGGTATGATTGGAAGTAAGCATAGATCCAATATGGAACTCGTTGCACAAGGTGCTGGAAATATAACTTCTGCATTGTTCGGCGGCATCCCTGCTACTGGTGCCATTGCTAGAACAGCTGCCAATGTTAAAAATGGAGGACGTACGCCTATTGCAGGTATGGTCCACTCTATTACCTTGGTTCTTATTCTAGTCATTTTAATGCCCTATGCTTCTTTAATTCCTATGTCCACCATTGCAGCAATTTTATTTATGGTTGCTTATAATATGAGTGAATGGCGCGTTTTTGTGGATTTAATAAAAACCTCTCCTAAAAGCGATATTCTTGTATTAATTGTTACCTTTCTTTTAACTGTTGTTTTTGATTTGGTAGTTGCTATAGAAATCGGAATTGTGTTAGCATCTTTTCTTTTTATGAAAAGAATGTCAGAAGTTACAGAAGTTACAAGTTGGAAATATCTTGATGATGTTGAAGAAAATGAAAACGACCCGGAGCATATTAAATATAAAAAAGTACCAAAGAATACTCTTGTATATGAAATTGTTGGTCCTATGTTTTTTGCTGCTGCAAATAAGTTTCTAACTATACCAATGAAAAAATCTGTTAATACTATTATTTTTCGAATGAAAGGTGTCTCAGCCTTGGATGCAACCGCCTTACACATTCTAAAAAACCTTTATAATACCTGCAGTAAAAATAATATCACTTTAATATTATCCCATGTTCAAGAACAACCTATGTCTTTGATCAAAAAATCGGGTTTTGATCAAATTATTGGTATTGATAATTTTTGTGAAAATATTGATGATGCTCTTATTAAAGCTGAACAGTTACAACATAATAACCATTAAAAAAGATGCGATTAAATTCGCATCTTTTTTAATTATTCTATATATTTAATTATTCTTTCTTCTATTGATGTTGGAGAAAGCACATTTTGACTTGTATTACTATTATCCTGATATCCAAAATAAGACATATAAATTGAATCATCCGAGTTATTAAACATATATCCATCTATGGATAATTTACTATCGCTTAACAATACATCCTGCCCCAGCATAAAAAATGCATTACAACTATTATAATCATCATTTGTAACATCAACAAAATACCAGGACCCATTATAATACACTTCATTCCATGCGTGACCACCATTCAAGACAATCTTTGATTCAATTCCAATGGAATCCAACAATAAGTAATAAGCTTTGGCATATCCATCGCATACCGCATCTCCATTAACCAATGCTCCATAAGCGGTATGAATATCATAATTTGTATTTGTTATATTTTCCTCTGATGTATAAGTTACTCTATTTGTCAAGTATTCATGAGCTAGCATAATATTATCATATGTAGATTCAGTCAGTGTAACACTTTGTTTGAAAGCATCTATCACTGCTTGCATAT
>JBFHFI010000228.1:0-3121 GCA_041583675.1 Butyrivibrio sp.
CAGTGGGATTCTGTAAAACATGTGGTTTTAATTACAAATGATGACAAAAATGACTATACTGTAGTAACTACAGGCCAAAAGTACAGTTATGATGATGAAGGTAATGTTATAGACCCAACTGAAGGTGAAGATTATTATGGCCAAGATGCCCAATATTCAAGTGCGGAATTTTCTTTTACAGATATTGGGGAAGGTACGGTTACAGATAATAATACAGGATTAACATGGCAAGTTGTTCCAAGTGATGAACAAATGACTTGGGATGAAGCTGTTGAATATTGTGAGAATCTAGAATTAGGCGGATATGATGATTGGAGAATGCCAACATTAAAAGAAGCTTTTTCTATATCTGATTTTGAAACTGGATGGCCTTACTTAGATGAAACTTATTTTGATTTTCCTACTGCAACAATGAGCGGCATGCCCCCAATGAATGGTGGTCCTCAAGATGGTGGTCCTCAAGATAGTTCAACTATTGATCTCAGTTTAACTGATAGTACCAGTACAATGATGCCACCACCTCCTACAACTGATACTAGCGCAGAGGAAGAATCATCAGATGGGGTTTCAAAATCACAAGGTCAATTTTGGACAAGTAATTACTATTTAGTAGGAACAACTGATGGTGGTGCTGCTTCAGCATTTGGAGTTAACCATGCTACTGGTCATATTAAGGCATATCCAGCCGATGCGGTTGGAATGGGTAAGTATGTTAGGGCTGTCCGTGGTGATGAGTACGGAGTTAATGAATTTACAGACAATAACGATGGCACAATTAGTGATGAGGCAACAGGCCTAATGTGGATGCAAGATGATTGCGGCGTAGCTTTAGATTGGGATGATGCTTTAGAATATGCTGAAAACTTTGAATATGCAGGTTATGATGACTGGAGATTGCCAGATGTAAAAGAATTACAATCAATTGTAGATTATTCAGGTTGTTATCCAGCAATCGACTCAACATATTTTAATGTAACCACTCTTGAAGAAAATGAATTCTATTACTTCTGGACTAACACATCAGCTTACTTTAGCACTGGTGATCCAGGATATGGATATGCATGGTATGTATCATTTGGGTATGCTGTGGATGATGAAGGCAACGATTTACATGGTGCCGGAGCTGTGAGATTTTCACCTAAAACTGAAGACAGTTCATATTTAGGTGAAGGTGGAGATAATGTTTTAAATTCAATACGCCTTGTAAGAAATATTACAAAGTAATATTCTACTATTTTATAAGGGGCTGTCTCAAAACTAATTTGAGATAGTCCTACAATTTTAAAAAATGAAAATAGCTTAAAAATTTTTCTTGATTATAAAGGAATATTTTAAGCTTATTTTTATTTTTGGGTATGAAAATTAAAGGTCGTAAAATCCACCTAAATATTAATGACTTAATATATCAATTATGCAATTTCTTTTTCATAAAGTAGTTTACTACAGTTATCGTTTTGTATTTTTAGATGTAATTTATTTATATTGAATCCAAAACATAAAAGCAGAAATTCAACATGAACATTCTTTTTACCTCTTGTCAAAAATCTCCTGTAACCATAATCTTCTTTTAAAGCTCCAAAGGCTCCCTCTACCTGTATTGAACGATTCATTCGTAACATTATGCCTTTTGGAGTTGTAATATTTTTTAAAGATTCTGAACGTTTATCAATAAAAATTTTAGATGCATCCATTCGACGATTTGCTTTTGCTTTGGTACACTTTGATTTCACTGTACAATTTTCACAACTTTCACATTCATAAGTAGTTATTTCTGAAATATATCCTGACTTTGACTTTCTTTTTGATATTCCAACCTTTTTAAGCTTTCTACCTTGATTACATATATATTCATCAAAACTTTCATCATAAGTCATATTTTCTCGTTTTCCTATTAAATTTTTAAAACTTCTCTTTTTCCACTGCTCATATACTTGTGGTTTTATGTATGCATTTTGTTTATGTTCTTCTAAATATACATAATTTTCTTCGCTTTCATATCCTGCATCTGCTATTACATTTTCATATTTTTGGGGAAGATTATCTTCAAGTTTTTCAAGAAATGGTATCAATGTCAATTGGTCTGAACGTTCAGATGAAACATCTATGCCTACTACATAACCACCTTCTACTCCAATCTGAATATTGTATCCTGGTTTTAATTGAGCATTTCTCATATGGTCATCTTTCATGTGCATGAATGTTGCATCAGTATCTGTTTTTGAAAAACTGTTTCTGCCATCGAATATTTTGTTGTATTCACTATATTTCATTTGTCTTCTCAAAAATTCTTCTGTTGATTCTATTAAGCGTTGAAGACTTGTCTTTCTTTTGCCTTTTCCATTTACAAATTCTATGTTTTCTTTTTCTTTGATTTTATTTAAATATGAAAGTATTGATTTTAACGTGTTTTCTAGATCTTGTATGTCACAGCTTTCTTTAAGGTCATATTCTGTTTTGTACTCAGCATTAACTTTTTCTATTAATTGCTTTATTTTTTCTTGTAACTTTACTTCATTTTTATTGACGGCTTTTTTCCAAACAAAGCTGTATTTATTCGCATTAGCCTCAATTTTAGTTCCATCTATGAAGATATTCTCATATTTTATTTCACCTATTTCTGATAACTTAACTGCCAATTGGTTGAACAAATCTTCTATACATTCGGAAAGTCTACCAGTTCTAAATCTTGCAATTGTATTATGATCAGGGGCATTGTGACCTTGTATTAACCACATGAAATTTATGTCTCTTTTGCAGGCTTCTTCTATTTTTCTTGTGGAGTAAATCTTGTTCATATATGCATATACTAATACTTGAAACATGATTTTTGGCGGTATTGCTGGATTTCTTCCTTTTATGGAATATGCCATTGCTAAATTTCTATAATCTAACTCCTCTGTTATTTGGCTTAGCAATCTCACTGAATCATCTTTTGGTATTAATATCTCAAAATTCATTGGAATTACAAGTTGATAATTTCCTGAATTTTTAGTATAATCTTTATGTGATGTAATTGTGTTTCGCATACATCAATTATACACTAAATTATGGCTCCTTTTGAAGCCATTTTTTAATTTTTTGCATAAAAAGAGAGCTGCCTCTCTTAGAAAATTTTATTTTC
>JBFHFI010000229.1:0-3076 GCA_041583675.1 Butyrivibrio sp.
AATGATTGATGTTTTATCAATCATTCCTTTGTTTGTAACAACAATGAAGGTCAGAGCAACTGCAACAAGACCAAAGACCATGGCCATAATCTGAACACCTATTAAAGGTAGTTCCATCATAATAGCAATTACTGCACCTAATGATGCACCACTTGCAACACCTAAAGTATCAGGAGTTGCTAAAGGATTGCCAAACAAACTTTGAAAAGCAACACCAGCAACAGACAAACCAGCTCCAACGACAAGAGCTAGAATAACTCTAGGAAGTCTGATATTCAAAACAACAGTTTTTAACTGTACAGATGATACATCTTTACCCATCAATACATTGAACACATCTGATGCTCCAACAGGATAACGACCAAAGGTCATGGCAAAGAATCCTACAATTAGAGGGATGAGAATCAATATAATCGGGGTAGCTATCCCGAAATTCTTTTTCATTAGTATAAACTCCACCGATTGGCAGAGTAAGATCGCCAATCTTATGTTTTTAGGACAGATCCTTAAACACAGAATATTTTTATAAATTATCCTCATGGTCAAGTTAAATAACTTTCTCATTTGGAACAAACGAATGATAACATATAAAAAGGCATATGCCAATAAAAGATTTAAGAAAAATTGAAGAGATATGTAACAGAAATATGAAAAATGGAATGATATCAGTTAGATGAATTTGTAGCTTTATACTTAAACAGACCATGAGATATTACAAGTTTGATGATAATATAAGCAACAATGCAGCCAAAAACTATTCCAATTATATCTGCTCTCCAGTCCAGCAAATCAAAACTTCGTCCTACCTTACCTTGAATAAGTTCAATTAATATTCCCAATGGAGCACCAATCAAAAAAGCAAATATAGCAGGTTTCAAACCCCATCTAATTTCAACCAATTTATCATTCTCAATATCTCTTTCAAGTATGATTAAAGCTTGAGTCAGAAATATACAAAGTGAAAAAACAGTATAAGCTAAAGTATGAGCCAATTTATCAATAGAAAATAGACCACTGTTACTTGGTAACTTACCAATTAAGGAAAAACTAAAAAATCCTATTAAAATAAAACACATAACTGATCCTATTTTGGTTATACTGCAAAATTTAGATAGATGCTTCTTTAGGTATTTTTTTTCTTCAATATTGTACTTATTCAATTTCATTTTGTAATCTTCTTGTGTTGAAAATATATATATAATTAATCACCATATTCAATATATTCTATATTTTGATTAACACATTAGCAACACTAACGAATTATAACAATAGTAGACTACAAATAATATCTCATAGCATATGGCATTTTGCGCAATAGCTATAAGCAATACATCTATCCATGCTCCTACAAACAATGAATATAATACCTAGTAAAATACAGATATATTAATGGAATGATTTGGTGCTTATGGAGCATAATTTTTAATATTTAGATTGAACTGGGAGCTATTTTAATACAGCTACATATAGTATTTTTTCCAAGAATTGCAAGAATAAACCTTTTAAATAATATTAATTTTAAATATCAATTCAACAAACTATAAGTATTTTGTCCATAATCAATTTATTCTTTTTGCAGTTTAATTAAATCATGTTATTATCTAAATGAAAAAAAGGAATTAGATTAAAATGAAAAAAAGACAATTTATTATCTTGCTTATATCTCTATTTGTATTGGGGAATTCTCTATTCGCTATAGAAAATAACAATAGCATACAGAATTATCAAAAGACTTATAACAATCAATCTGAAGAATACATTGTTGCAGTTATGTTATGCAGAATAACAAACTCACAGTTACCATCAGCATCAACACCAATAACAGGTGCTGCTTTGTTGAAGACATTAAGTAAAATTGATATCACCAAGTTAAACAAAGAAGAATATGAAATATATAACAATTTAATGAAGTCTCTCAAACCTGAAGAGTATTTCTACAGTTCAGAAGATTTTGCCACCACTGTTTCCATAACGGAATCTGCAGAAGTATATTTAAATCACTCTTTTGATGATTATCCCATTTATTATCGAGATGCATTATTTGGCTACAAAGATAGACTTCCTTGGAATGACTGGTATGCTGATTTCTATTATGGAAACAATGCTTATCTAAAATTCAATGTTTATTCAGAAGATATAATGGGGAATGTAGATAGTATATCTGATGTATCGTTGGATACTTTATTATTATCTGATTTTGATACCAATCTTGATACATTTATATTTAAGAACTTTGAATTGACCAATACTTATCATAACTACAACTGTGAAGGAGTTATCGGAGATGATAACATGGCATTCATGTTTGGAAGAAATAAATTGAACGAAGGAAGAGGACAGACAGGAAATCTCCTTATTTCGGATAATTTCAGATTTCAAGAATATATGAAATATTCGTTTTATTCAGATTTTGTAAGTTATCATATGACATTGACACAATTTGGAACCCAAGATACTGAAGAATATGAAGCAGCATCTTTTACATCAAGTGGATATCAACAAGTAAGAATTATACATAGAATAGAATTCAATCCGTTTGATAACTTTGGAATGGTTTTATCCAGTGGAGCCACTATGTATACAGACAATCCTTATGACTTCAGAAATCTATTCCCTTTTGACTTTATCCATAATCACTACAATACAGGTGGAGAAGAGTATATTATAAACAGTAGAGATGAAGTTAATAATATTGCGTCTTTAGAATTTGATTTCTATCCAATTAAAAAATGGTCAATGCATGTCCAATTATTATCAGATCAATATAAAATGGCAACAGAAGGAGAAAGCAGCACTCCACCTGCTACAGGTTCTCTGTTCAATATAGAATATTCCACAGTAATAAAAAGTGGTCTATTTGATGCTTATGTAGAATTTGTTCATACCAATCCTTATCTATACTTAAATACCAAAAATCCTGATGGAGCTCGTTTTTATGATTTGGATCATATCTATGGATATACAACTGTAACAGGAAAAGAATTAGCATATTCAGGATATTATTTGGGACCTTATACAACTGCAATAGGTACAGGCTGCAGTTACAGAGTTCCTGACTTATATAATATTGATTTTG
>JBFHFI010000230.1:0-3076 GCA_041583675.1 Butyrivibrio sp.
CAATGTAGAATCACCACTTTTGTGTTTGCTGGTCTCAGGTACATCAAGGTCAATGAAGTAAACGCTCAGATGAGTTGTCTCTCCATCATGATTTATGATGGTGGAGTAGTTATCTACTGCTGCAAATATTGGAGCTATAGAGATAGAAATAAGCAAAAGCAGAATTTTTATTTTTTTCATAATCTTATCCTTTTATGTACTGATCAAATTTTAAGTTGTTTGGGTGATATTATATTGATTTAAATAAATATCAATTCATCACCAAAACAAATTTTTTAAATTGAGAATATGAATATAATGTTGTTGATTTTTTTAAGAATTTATAACAACAGTCAGATTATAATTTTATTGATGATATCTTTATTAGAATTGCTTAATTTCTATTCAAACTATAAGTCCTAAGACTTCTGTTGTCAATTTATGTTTGAGGTACTTCATCAATTTTTCGAAATATTCTAGAAAAGATTGGAGATACAGCAAAAAATCCTAAAGCAACAAAAAGAAAAGAGAATAAAGTGTATCTGTAGCACAGATAAGAGATAAATGTATAAATCAACATTATAAATACTGTACTTCCAATATTGTTTATTGCAAGGTACAGCGAATCTTTTATAGCTTTTTTTAAAGATACTCTGTAGTACGCTATAAGAGGGAATATATAAATTATGATCATGATTGATACAATGGCAAGAAAAGTGACTGCTGAGAAGATTAAAATTTTAAAAATTTGTGGCAAAGTGAAAGTAAATAGCGCATAATAGTCAAGAAAGAAGAATGAACCTACCAGCATTGTTAGGATATATACAGCTGTTGATTGCTTGAAATTCATCTTGAAGGCATTTAAAAATGTTTTAAATATATAACCATCTCGATTCTCACTTTGCTTCAATGTGAAACTCAGCAGTGCAGTAATTGATGCTCCGATGGTAATCAAAGGTAAGGAGAATAAAAGAAATATAAGGGAAACGTAAAAAATATCAGCAATCTTAGCCATGAAAGACCAAAACGAATTTTCAGGGTCGAATAAATTGTTCCACATTGTTTTTTCCTTTATTATTCCTAATTATACGATAAAAGATATGAAACAGAAAGGAAAATCTATATTTTTGATGTCTTTAGTGTTTTTACTTTTAGTTTATTTGGTAGGTGACTTTTTAGTCAATTCATCCAAAGAGATCATCATTCAGGGATTTTTTACAAATGATGATTATAACTTCTTTCCTGCAAGTGAATTGAAAAAAGATTATGGAAGTTATTTAAAAATAGATGATGATAAAAGAATCAACTTTGAAGATGGGTTATATCTTGAACTTGGGTCTTCTAAGGATTATACAACGGCGAGCAGCAGCAAAATCATGGCTTATGCTGCCAGTCATGAATTGGACTTTTTAGTTTTACCAAAAGATCTGATGCTCCATTACATAACAGGTTTTGCTCTTGAGAATCTAGAAGAATATATAGATTCCTCATTAGAATCAGAATTGTTTATTGTGAATATGGAAATCAAGAGCACAGGGCTGTAGCTATAAATATGAAATCATCAAAATTTGTAAACGATGATGAAAGAGAAAGGGAATATTATTCAATCATACAAGCTTCATCAAAAAGAAAAGCTGCTGTTAAGACATTTTTGAAGTATGCTTTTTCGATTGAATAGACTGAGCTGCTGTGAATCTATATCCAATTGATGCTGATTGATATACAATATTTTGCTCAATATTCCATATTGATTCGTATAAATACTTAATTATTGATAAGTAATTTTGAATGAATCTACGTTATACATGATGAAATTTAATTCAAAAATAATATTTTGTTCTTTTTTATTGACACGTATAAATATTGATGCAAATAATATTGAGCATAGGAGATTAGAAATGGCTTCAAGAAAAGATGTAGCAGAAAGAGCGGGTGTATCACCAGCAAGTGTTTCTTACTATATCAACAAAAATGGATATGTAAGCAAAGAAGCTGGAGAAAAAATTCAAAAAGCAATTGATGAACTCAATTACACTCCAAATGAAATAGCTCGCTCTTTAAGAATTAAAGATAGCAAGCAATTTGTATTCTTTTGCAATGATATTCGAAACCCTTTCTATTCTCAATTGGTTCATGTTGCAACCAATGCAGCAACTAAAAAAGATTATACAGTCTTATTCTCACCAGTGGTTGATGACACCAAGTATAATAAAAAATTGGTATCTCATCAGGTCAGTGGAGTCTTTGCTTCTAACAATCATATGAATAAGGACCTGATCAATGATATTTCAAAAAGAAATATTCCTGTTGTCCTCTTACGTGATATTGAATGGACAGGTCTCGATAGTAAGATATCACAGATCAAGGTTGTTTTCTCCTCTATTATGAATCAGATAGTCTCTCACCTGCAGGAGCAAGGAGTCAGAAGCCTTTGTTACATATCAAGCAGCAGAAGTCCAAAAGGCAGTGAGATAGATTCCAAAACCAAGGCTTTTATGGAGGCAACCGCTGCGGTTCCAAATTATATAATCTATGATATATCATCAACAGAGGATGCATATGCCAAGGTGATTGAAAGTGCAAATAATACAGATATTCCTGATGCTATTGTATGTACAAATGATGGTGTTGCTCTAGGTGTTTTAAAAGCTGCTGAAGATTTGGGATTGAGAGTTCCTGAAGACCTCAAGATTGTTGGATTTGATAATTCTGGTATTTCAAAATATACCAATCCTTCCATTACCACTGTTGATATCGACAGTGAGGAGATTGGAGAAATTGTTGTTGATCTTCTTCTGAAGAAAACAAGAGGTGAGGAGACAGCAGATATTAAAATTATTCCAAA
Organism: Butyrivibrio sp.; assembly: GCA_041583675.1. Classification (GTDB taxonomy): domain Bacteria; phylum Bacillota; class Clostridia; order Lachnospirales; family Lachnospiraceae; genus Eshraghiella. The sequence goes on from JBFHFI010000230.1 coordinate 2,825, forward strand.
ATTAATTGTAAGAGGTTCTACAAAGAAATAATTGTTGTATTGGAAAGTAAATTTTTATTGTAAAATAGTTACACGTGTCAATATTGAGATTCAATTGTATGTTAAATAAAAGGTGGTAAAGAAATGAGTGATAAAAAAAATATTTTAGTTTTTATGACTGATCAGCAGAATGCTCAAACAGTGTGTGATGGCTCTCAAGCAATCACACCAAACATTGATAGATTTAAAAAGAGATCTGTTCAATTTACAGAA
>JBFHFI010000231.1:0-3046 GCA_041583675.1 Butyrivibrio sp.
GTACTTTTATGTATTGAGAAAAAGATTTCTCTTGATAATCTACCTTTAGAGGAATATCAGAAAATATCACCTGTTTTTAAAGAAGATATTTATGAAGCAATTAGTTTAAAAACTTGTGTTGATAAACGTCTTACAACTGGTGCTCCTGGCAAACAAGCCATGTTGGAAGAAATAAAAGCATGCTCTGATTATCTAAATGATTCTGATTCATCAGATTTATAAACAATAAAAAACCTATCTTACAGATTATAATTCTCATCTGTAAGATAGGTTTTTTTAATATGATTATTTTTCAAAGTGTTGATAATCTTTTACTGTTTCAAAAAATCCGCCCCATGTAAAACCATAATTTGTAAATTGTTGAAAAGCGTAATCTGTCTCATCAATTTTCATAGGAAATGAAGTATCTCTATCTGCATAGTTATATTTACCACTAGAAGCTTCCACAGGTAATACCTGGCCATCTTCTCCAACATATGGATTATACAAAGGATTAATATCTATAGCCATTCCATAGGCATGTTTTGACCATGTATCTGTACCCATAATCTTTCTAGTGTTAAAACATGATGTATTATTGTTCGCCATGGATATCTCATCATTCCCATTGTAATCATCTATTAATTGGATACTCTCTATCGGATATTTTGCTTTATATAAATTATAAAAAATATTTTGCACATCTTCTACAATTGCAACATTGACAATCAATTCTCCTTGATGAGATTCCCCATCAATTCCATAATATAAAACTTTCATATAACGTAATTCATCCCTGCTTACAGGTGTATCTTCTAAAAAAGAAACTCCCTGCATTTTTTGAAATATCATATCCGGAATTGGTATACTAGAAAAATATGTAGTCTTATCTGACTGAATTAATTCTTCTGGTGTAGGAAAATTTCCTGAAATAGTTCTATTAACTTCTTCGTCTCCCGATAATTCAATATGTGTTTTGCTTTGGTCCACTAATATAATAATTAATATTCCTAACAACAATACACTTACAATTAATAATATTCCTGGCAGGTTTTCTTTGAATTTTGAACGTTTTTTTTTCTTTTTCACTCTTTATTCCTCTATGCCTTATCTTGATTCATAATAAGAGATATTTGTTGAAATGGTATTTCAATATCATTTTTATCAAATTCTAATTTAATAGCTTCCGTAAGTGACCATTTTGCAGTCCAATAATCAGCCGTTGATACCCATACTTTTATTACTAAATCCACGCTACTAGCGCCTAAGTTATCAACTGCAATAATATAATCTTCAGTCTTAATAACTGCCATTTCCGCTAAAACAATCTGTTCCAATACTTTTTTTGCAAGCTGAATATCTGAACCATATCCTATACCAACAACAAGATCCAAACGTCTTTTTTCTTGTGCTGTATAGTTAGTCAAACTTGAATTTGCTAAAGTACCATTTGGTACTACTATCGCTTTATTATCAAAAGTTAACATTTTCGTATAAAATAAATCTATACCTGTTACAGTTCCTTCATTTGCATGTGTATCTTCTTTAATGTAATCTCCAATTTTAAATGGTTTAAATAATAGAATTAAAACTCCACCCGCAAAATTTGAAAGACTTCCTTGCAATGCAAGACCAATTGCCAAGCCCATTGTACTTAAAACCGCAATAAAAGCAGACCCTGGAATTCCTAAAATTCCAATTAACATAGAAATTATAATACCATACAATGCAAACCTAATTAAGGAATTTAAAAATTTTATTACAATTGGTTCTATATCGGATTTTTCAAATGCCCTATTAACCAATTTAATAATCTGTTTAATTATTTTCTTCCCTACTATAAAAATAACAATAGCAATAAGTAGATTTTTTCCAAATCCCAAAGTCCATTCTACGATTAAATCCACAATCCATTCTAGATCTGTTGAATTTATAATATTTGATAATACGAACATAAATTTCCTCACTTTATAATTTTTATTTTACAGGAATATACTTAAATACAGATATTCCCAATGGTGGTATATTAATTTTAATTGATTGATTCTTTGAATCACATTTAACATCTTTTGTAGTAACCATTCTTTTATTTACAACTCCGGTACCTCCAAAGTCTATATGATCACTATTTAATATTTCTTTGTATTTTCCTTTTTGTGGAACACCAATCATATGACTACGTCTTTCAATTGGTGTAAAATTAACAACAATCAGTAATTTTTGTGATTTTGATTTTCTTTCAAACACAATCATTGTTTCCTCTTCATCCAAATTATTAATCCATTCAAAACTTTCTGTTAATGAATCCATTTGAAATAACGCAGACTCTTCATAATAGAGTTGATTTAATTTTTTAATATAAAAATTCAAAAAATCACCCTCTTGTGTTTGTTCTTTCTTATCCACTCCCCTTATTGGACGATATAAGAGTTTCTTTCCAGGGTACACATACATATATCCAAATAATATCTTAAGATTAGAATATCGGTCTTGTGTGCTTCCTGGTAACCATTCTAGTATTCCCTTCCCATCTTCTTCTTGAAGTTCCATTGGCAGAGGTAAAATATAATCTTCATTAAAGGCATATAATACATCAAATACTAATTCTTTATATCTGCCCTTTCGAAACAAAGGATCGCATTCCATAAAATAACAAATATCTTTCATCCATTGACGATTCCATTTATAATCAAATCTCAAAGAATTTTTATCTTTTCCTGTAACATTTGGCCATTCACTTTCATCATCTGCAATCATTATAACATTAGGATTTCTTTTTTTCATAGTTTTATTTAATGTCTGTATAAATTCAATTGCTTCTAAGTCCTCATTATTTCCATAGATATTAGGAATCCACTCCCCTGGAGCTTTTCCATAATCCAAATATAACATAAACGCTACTGAATCCATTCGAAATCCATCTATATGAAATTCTTCAGCCCAAAAAAGTGCATTGGATATAAGAAATGATTTCACCTCTGGTCGAGCATAATTAAACTTAAGCGTACCCCATTTAGGATGAACTGCTTTACGCCTATCCAAATGTTCATACAGACATGTCCCATCA
>JBFHFI010000232.1:0-3021 GCA_041583675.1 Butyrivibrio sp.
GTGATCCTGAATTTATAAAAAAGGCAATCGAAGAATTTGGACCTGATAAAATAGTAATTGGAGTAGATGCAAAAGATGGATTTGTTGCCGTAGAAGGTTGGGAAAAAGTCTCTGATCAAACCGCAATTTCTCTTTGTCTTGCAATGAAAGAATTGGGAGTAAAGACAATTGTGTATACGGATATTGCAAAAGATGGTATGTTAATTGGTCCAAACGTAGAGATGACAAAAGAATTAACAGATAAGACGCAATTAAATATAATAGCATCCGGTGGAGTTTCGGGTATACAAGATCTTAGAAATTTGAAACAAGCGGGAATTAAAGGAGCGATTATTGGAAAAGCTATTTATGAAAAGCGTATTCTTCTTCAGGATGCAATTGTAGAATTTGAGAGGTGAAATATGAAAAAACTTTTAGTGGCTATTTATGTAAAAGATGAAATAGCATATTTGGATAATCAATGCAGTAAACCAGTAAATAAGGACCTATCGTTATTAGAGACCTGTATTCGTTATTATGAAAATGGAGCAGATGGAATTATATATACGGATAAATCCTATGATGATAATAGTCATGAAATATCAATTAATAATATTCGTGGGATTTGCAAAGCAATTGATATTCCTGTATATGTTGCAGGTGCAATTAAGCGTGTAGAAGATGTAAAAAAATATTTATATGCTGGTAGTAGATGTGCAATGCTTGATAGTGAAGAAGAATCAAATTTGGCAATGTTTACAGAAGCAACCAATCGTTTTGGTAAGGAAAAAGTTGGAATTATTTTGAAAAAAGAATCAAATGATGCAATTGAATTGCTAAAAGAAAATGAAACAGAGACTATAATTCTTGTTGGGAATACACATCCTGTTTCTATTTCAATGCCTGTAATTTATTTGGCTGAACAAATGGATGAAAATTTATTGTCCAAGGGTCCTGCAGCCGGAATTGCAGCGCCTGAGATGACAAGTGTTAATTATGATTTTATGGATATTAAATATAAATTAAAAAACAAAGGAATTTCAGTTAATTCTTTTGAAAGTGCAATTCCTTTTTCAGAGTTTAAATTAAATTCAGATGATATGATTCCTGTTATTGTACAAGATTATGCAACGGATGAAGTTCTTATGATGGCATATATGAATCAGGAATCTTATGAACTAACAATTAAAACTGGTCGAATGACTTATTTTAGTAGAAGTCGTAATGAAATTTGGTTAAAGGGATTAACTTCAGGACATTATCAATATGTGATTTCAATTGCGTTGGATTGTGATAATGATACTTTGCTTGCAAAAGTACGTCAGGTAGGAGCTGCTTGTCATACAGGAGCACATTCTTGCTTTTTCCGTGAACTAGTATCAAAAGATATGAATAAAACCAATCCTTTAAAGGTATTAACTGATGTTATGTCTGTAATAGAAGATCGTAAATTACATCCAAAAGAAGGATCTTATACGAACTATCTTTTTGATAAGGGAATTGATAAAATTCTAAAAAAGGTCGGAGAAGAAGCTACTGAAATAGTGATTGCAGCTAAGAATCCGGAACCAATTGAAGTGAAATATGAAATTGCAGATTTCCTTTATCATGTAATGGTACTTATGGTAGAAAAAGGTTTGGACTGGGATGAGATTATGGAGGAGCTTGCAAATAGATAATGAGTAAGCGATTAGTAGTAACAGAGAAAGATAATAAAAAAGTGGCGGTACTCTTTGAAAATAATAAAGAGTGCCGTATTGATATTTATGAATCAGAGGATGTTTTAGATAATATTTATGTAGGTCGGGTGAAGGATGTAGTCCAAAATATTCACGCGGCTTTTGTGGAATATTTACCAGGAATTATTGGGTACTATTCTTTGGAAGAAAAAAATACACCTTTATTTTTTAATAAAAAAAATAATCAAAAGGTAAATCAAGGAGATTTAATATTAGTGCAGGTTAAAAAATCTGCAGTAAAAACCAAAGCCGCCGTTTTAACAGGAAATATTGGATTGACGGGAAAATATGTTGCCTTTAATCATGATGGTATGGGAATTGTAGGAGTTTCAAAAAAAATTACAAATAATACAAGAATCAATCAACTAAAAGATTTATTAAAAGATTTTTTATATGATGGAAATAGTTTTGTAATTCGAACAGATGCGGAAGAAACAGAAGATAAAGTGATTATTCAAGAAGCAAAAATGCTTTTAAATGAATATCAAGAGATTGTTAATAAAGCTTCTATGAGAACAGCATTTTCTTTAATAAAGGAATCAGTTCCTACATATTTAAAAGATATTTATGGTTATCGATTGACGGAAGAGGATGAAATTGTTACAGATTCTATTGATATTTATGATCATTTAAAAGAATGTTTGATTTGTCCAATTCGATTGTATTCAGACTCTATGTTAGAATTAAAAAAACTTTATAGTATAGATAGTATTATTGAATCTGCATTGCATAAGAAAGTATGGTTGAAATCCGGTGGATATTTAATTATTGAACCAACAGAAGCGTTGACAGTTATTGATGTAAACACGGGGAAATATACGGGAAATCAAAAAGATAGAGAAAAAACTTTTTTAAAGATTAATATGGAAGCAGCAATTGAAATTGCTAACCAGATGATTTTAAGAAACCTTTCAGGGATTATATTAGTAGATTTTATTAGTATGAAACAACCTGAAAGTAGACAAGAAATAGAAATCTTAATTAAAAATCTACTTAGAGAAGATCCTGTAAAAGCTGTTTTTGTAGATTTTACAAAATTAGATTTGGTTGAAATCACAAGAAAGAAAATAAAAAAGCCATTGCATGAATTGGTGTAAGTCCCCCTCAGAGCTAGGTTCTTGCGGCGGAGTGTGGTAAGTCCCCCTCAGAGCTAGGCTCTTGCGGCGGAGTGTGGTAAGTCCCCCTTAGAGCTAGGCTCTTGCGGCGGAGTGTGGTAAGTCCCCCTTAGAGCTAGGCTCTTGCGGCGGAGTGTGGTAAGTCCCCCTCAGAGCTAGGCTCTTGCGGCGGAGTGTGGTAATAAATA
>JBFHFI010000233.1:0-3012 GCA_041583675.1 Butyrivibrio sp.
GGATTCAAGAAGCGACAGGGGATTATATTGCAGTGCTTGAATCGGATGATATGTATGAACCCTATATGATTGAAAAACTTGTTGAAATTGCTCAAAAGTTCCACCCGGATTTTGTGAATGCAAATTATAGGTGTTTTTATGATGTGAATGGAAAACGATGTTCTTATGAGACAAAGATGTATCCTCAGACAGAGTATAATTGTATAATAAAAAATAGCAAGTACCCAGAAAAGATGGGTAATGTGACTAGATACTGGACAGGAATTTTTTCGAAAGATTTTATTCAGAAAAAAGAAATTCGAATGAATGAATCCCCCGGAGCGTCATATCAGGATATGAGTTTTCGTTTTTTGACAAGTATTTTGGCAGAGCGGTCTTATCATTTAGATATGCCTTTATATCTTTATCGAGTTGATAATCCAAATTCTTCTATGTATGATACAAAGAAAACAATTGTAATTGTGGAAGAGCATGCATTTCTAAAGAGAGAATTGGAAAAGCGTAGAATAGTGAATAAATATATTTGGCATAATGCATATGAGTGGAAATATCGGGATATACGAGGAAATATGCACCATTTAGAGGAAAGTTATCGAAAAGAATTATTTGAACGTTTTCTTGAAGAGTTGCAGGAGGACAGGGATGCATTGAATGATTATAAAATGTCTGGCTATGAAGACTTTGTAATGGACATGCTTATGAAAACTCCAGATGAAATATGGTCCCTGATTGAAGACGATATAAAGAATGAAAAGTATAATAGAGAAAAATTGTATAACTTTATTAAAAAAGTAAGTGAGCTTGGGGATAAAGAGGAAGTGGTTTGGTTTGGATGTGGAAGGTTAGGAAATCACATTATTGAACATATTTCATTTATATTGCCTCATATAAGTTGTTGCGCAGACAACTCAGTGCAATTACGAAATAGAAAGTTTCACGAAAAAGAGATACTAACAACACAGCTTGCAGTGAGTCAATACCCCGAAGCGGTATATCTTATTCTAAATAAAAATCATGGAGAAGATATAAAAAAACAGCTATTAGAATTGGGTATTGTGGAAAATAAGATTATTGTATATTAAGTAGGTGATAGAAATGAAGGAAGAGGAAATCATACAGGAATTGCCCAAAGGACTTATTAATTGGTACCCCTTTTGGAAAACGGCAAAAACACTATATGTATCAGTAGAAACAGAATTTGATAAAGCCTACATTGAAGTTTTAAAAGAAAAGCAATTGGATGTAGATGTAGTAAACTTGGAACAACTGTGCATAATGTCGGAGCAGTTGAAAAAATATGATTATATAGTTGCAGTTGAGATTTTAGAATATGCCAAAAATCCTATTAAGCTTTTGCATATTTTATTTGAGTTGCTTTGTCAAACTGGGAAATTAATACTCGGATCAGATAATAGGCTTTCTATTCGTTATTTTTGTGGGGACCGGGATCCTTTTACAGATAGAAGTTTTGATGGGATTGAAAATTACAGACGCATTGATCCCGTTGAGCAGGGTCAAATGACAGGACGACTTTATGCAAAATCAGAGATAAAACATATGTTGCAAAGTGCAGGGTTTTATAATTATAGATTCTATTCGGTTTTCCCAGAAATTCAAAGACCCCAAGTATTAATTGCAGAGGACTATATACCCAATGAAGAATTGGATGTGCGAATTTTTCCACAGTATCACTATCCAGATACAGTATTTTTGGAAGAAGAAAACCTGTATCATTCTTTAATTCAAAATGATATGTTTCACACTATGGCAAACGGGTTTTTAATTGAATGTACAATGGATGCAAAGATGGAATCTTTTTTAAATGCAAAGCAAATTACTGTTTCCATGGACAGAGGAATGGAAAATTCAATGATTACAATGATTCGAAGGGATGACAAGGTAGAGAAAAGAGCAATCTATTCTGAGGGAGAGAAAAAACTTCAGCAATTGGTTGAAAATACAAGTGATCTTGAAAAACACGGAATTTCAATGATAAAGTCAAAAATGGTGAATGGCGTATTTGAGATGCCCTTTGTTTCTGGGGAACCAGCAACAAATTATTTTAGGAATCTTTTAATAAATCAAGAGGGACTTTTTTTAAAGAAGTTAGATGAGTTTTGGGGATTGATCAATGGATCCTCAGAAAAGGCATTATATGATGAAATTAATTGGGAGCATTTTGAGCCGGGTTGGGAAAAAAGAAAAGCGGATGATCCTAATAGGGATAAGTGGAAAAAGATTGCTTATGGTACGGAGACTGAAAGAGATAATTTGGGGAATATTTTAAAAAAAGGATACATTGATTTGGTGTCGTTAAATTGCTTTGTTGTGGAGGGTCAATTTGTATTTTATGATCAGGAATTTTATATTGAAAATCTTCCGGCTAAGACAATTTTACTTAGAACAATTGATATGATTTATAGAAATAATAAAAAAATGGAACAAAAACTTCCTAAACAGAGGCTAATGGTAAGGTATGGATTAGAAGAATATAAAGATTTGTTTTATAAACAGATTTTTAGTTTTCTTGGAGAGCTTAGGAAAGAGGAGTTATTATTATCCTATCATTGTAAATATAGAAGGGATGAAGGAATGATTCATTCCAATCGTCAACGTATGAATTATTCAACAGAGGAATACGAAAGATTATTTAGAGATATTTTCAAAGGGGTGGAAGGGCGACAGCTATATTTATTTGGTTCAGGGAATTTTGCTGATAAATTCTTGTCTCGATTTGGTGAAGATTATCCAGTGGAAGGAATAGTGGACAATAATCCAGATAAATGGGGCTTTATGCATAAAGGAATTCCTATTATTTCACCAGATGAATTAAGAGCCAAGCCAAAATCTTCTTATAAGGTGATTATTTGTATTAAAAATTATGTATCGGTCATAAAGCAATTAAAAGAATTTGGAGTCTCTCATTATAGTGTTTTTGATAGTAATTTGACTTATTACCAGAATAAAAAAAGACAAGATACAAGCAAAGAAGAATCAAAAATGGAAAGTCCC
>JBFHFI010000234.1:0-2913 GCA_041583675.1 Butyrivibrio sp.
TTCATCTTTTTTCATCTTTTTTGTCACTTTATCTATTACTTCTGGAACCAAATCTATCAACTTAGAAATAGAATCCTGACTCTTAACATTAACAAGTCTTGTAACACCTTCATGAATAACCAATACTGCACTTGGAGACATTTTACCACCCATTCCTCCAGCCGCCTTGTTTTTGCTATCTTGATTACCCGCTCCAGCCGCAACACCAAAGGATACCTCGACTAAAGGCAATACAATTGTATCATTCACTGTAATTGCTTCCCCCACTACTGTTTTTGCAGATAGAAAACCATCCATTCCTTTGAATAATGATGCTACTGTATTTTCAAATTTCATATTTTCTGCCATATTTCTAAACCCTCCTTATTTTGAATTCCACTTATGAATTAATCTTCTAACATTTTTATTAATATATAGTTTCAATAAAACAAAAGCAATTGTAAATAATCTCGCTCTTCCTTTAAAAGAACCTTCTAATTCCACAATTTTATTCTCAAAATCTGGATAAACAACAATTACAGCCCCTATTAAAATACTAACTGTACTAATTACACCCATAGCTTCTCCCGTTGTTGCTGGGTCTCCTGTACCAAGTACAAGCTTAAATTTATGCTTTTGAGGAAAAATATATTTTAATAATTTAATAGCTGCTTTAAAAATTCTATTTGCTGCATCCTTATTCTGTTCGTCCTTAATCTCATGTAATATCATATCTTTTTTATAAATCAAGCTTTTCCACTTGCTTATAAAGTTATTATATCTATTTTCAAGCTGTTTGAAAACCGTTTTTTTGTTTTTCTCTTTTTTCTTGATTGTTTTTTCTTTTTTCTTTAGCTTTTTCCCAAATTCCTTATGTACTATTTGAGGATTAGATTCAAACTTAGGCATCGGTATTTTTTCTATTTCTTCTTCGTGAATTATAGTCGACCTAGCTTGTTTTGTATTTGGTTTTTGCTTGGCTTTTTTTGTATTCTTTTTTTTCTTGGTCTTCTTTTTCTTATTTTTCTTCTTTTTTTCTACGTTATTCCATGGACTTCCAAATATTTTCAATTCAATATTGCTAGAATTATCCTTCCACTCAAAGACCAGTGTTATCATATGTAAAAGATAACTAGCTTTTACATATCCTAACACTTGCCCCTTATATACAACATTTCCTTTATAACGGACTGGAACAAATAAAATAAGCATTAAAATAAATAAAACCAATGCTAATATTGCAGCAATCACCAATCCTAATATTTTTAATATTACAAGTAGAATATAAAATATCTCCATCATAATCCCTTATTCATAAAATATTTTTTAATATCACAGTTTCCAGACATTTGATAAACTTCATCCACAATTACTCGAACCAATTCATATGCTTCTGATTTACCCAAGGCAATTCCAATAATGTTCATCGAATTCACAGAATAACCTGGAAGTGCTAAATTAGTAGCTTTATAGACATCCAAAAGGTTATGCTCATTCTCTGACAACACTAAAATATAGACTCCTGGCATATAACGTTTATGTCTTAATTTACGCAATATTTTTTTTGATTTTTCCTGTGCTTTAGGACCAAAATATCTAACATTTTTCAGATTCATATATTTTTACTCACTCGATATCATCAAACCAATTAATGCCATACAGGATTGTCTTTCTGCATCATCCCTACACTGTTCTAATGTTGAAATAATATATGCCTTCACCTCTTCAAAATTATTAAAGAAAAGCGGCAAATTGGATATCACAGATGACATAACCCCTCTACGGTACAGTTTCCCATGTGTTTTAAATACTTCTGCAAATTTATTAGAAAGCTCCACTGCTGATTCAAGGACTTGTTTTTGAGTTACAGACTTTCCAACAGTATCTTTTTGTGAAAGTGTTGCAAAAACACTAACAGACTGTAATTTTGTAATCATTTTTAATTTTTTAAATATAGATTCAAAGCCTAATTTTTGAATTGCTTCCTCATTTTTAGAACAAATTTCATCTAAAGTATTTTCAGGAGCCATAATTTGTGAACCGATTTTTTCTTGTAAACCTTCAAAAGGTTCAAACAATTCCGGAGATAAATCTTCGGCTTGAATTTCATGATTTATTACTTTGTAGGAATCTTTTACAATATTCTTAAGCTGTTCCTCTTCTTTTTTCTCATAAAAGCAATCTCCCGTAAGTATTAATGTATATAAATCATTTACTACCTCTCCTAACATAACATAGAAATCAGAATATTCCTGCACCTGAATTGACACTTCATCCAACATTTTTCGAAAATAATCATAAGTTTCTTTATCCATATTATCATAATCTATATTTTCCAAACTTTCATAAGCTTGATATAAATCAGAAAACTCTTCAATAGTCTTATCAACTTCAAACAACCCTCCTGAAGTTTTAATTCTATAGATAAAATCCTCCAATGCTGCCTGATCGCTTGATTGATACAAGGAACAAGCTTCTTTTATCATATCATAAAATTTATTTCTGGAAATTCTCATTGGTAATTGTGAAATTACTTGCGCTATTTTCATATTAATTACTACATTATCGTCTTCATTTGTAATATAGTGTAAAATATCTCTGGCAAATTTTTCTTTGTAATAATCATTTGAAAATCCACTTTCTTCATATCTATATTCAATTCGATTAAGCATATATTCATAGATTTGAAATTTATCCACGTATTCTGTTAAGACTTCCATAATTCTTATTATTTCATTTCGAACAACTTCTATCTCTTGCTCTATAGAGTCATTCATCATTTCTGGTTCAAAAATTGAAATTCTCAAGATCTCCTGTACTTTATCTAATGTAGGTAATAAAACATTTCGTTTTTCTTCTTCCATTTCAGAATAAATCTCCGAAAATGTAAAATAATTCATAGACAGCCTTAATAAACCCATTCTTTTATACAAA
>JBFHFI010000235.1:0-2893 GCA_041583675.1 Butyrivibrio sp.
TATTATAACTAACATAGCTTTTAGCTATGTTAATGTCCTGAAGTGTTCGTTAAGGAACTATAATTCAACCTACATTATGACCTTGGGAACTTGCGTGCATCTGGCTAATGTCATGCCTCCATCGAGAGGAAGACTGAAGTAGTGACAGAGTACCCCCCTATCTGCGATAGGGTGTGAATTATATCCTGACGGCATGTCGGGATTTTTTATTTTTTTGGTTGATTATTTCCATATTTTGGTTGATTTTTTACATATATAGAAGTAAAATATATAAGTAAACGAAACATCATTTCGCAATATGAAATAATGAGGTTTAGAAATGGAAAAACAAGAGAATAGTAACAATGTAAAATCAATATTAAAAGCCTTTTTAATAATTGAGAAATTAAACGAAAATGGCCCAATGAGTATTGGCGATCTAAGTAGCCAATTGTTAATGGATAAAGGAACTATTCATAGACTTATTAATACGATAAAGTCAGCTGGATATATAGTTCAGAATACTGAAACTAAAAAATATTCAAACAGTATTAAACTATTTGAAATAGGGCAGAATGTTATAACGAGAACTGGCCTATATGAAGCAGCTAGACCATTCATTGATTCGCTTTCATCTATAACTGGAGAAAGTATTAATCTGGGAATAGTAAAAGATAATAAAATTATATACATTGATAAAAAAGAAGGAAAATCAACAATTAAAGTTGGAATTAAAATTGGCACATCAATACCAATGCACTGCACTGGAATGGGAAGAGCAGTACTTGCCAATATGAATAAGGAATTACGTGATGAAATTATAGACCGAATTGAATATGTTAAATATGCTGTGAATTCTCCTTTAAATAGAGAAACTGTTGAAGAAAGACTTATGGAAACCTTAAAAAATGGTTACTCTATGGATAGAGAAGAATATGTAAATGAGCTAATATCATTTGGCGCACCAATATACGGATACAAAGGTGAACCAATAGCAGCAATAAGTATTTCATTCCCAAAATCTAGATATAATGAAAATGAAAATGGAATTAATTTCCCGGAATTGATAAAGGACGCGGCAGCTAATATATCAAAACAAATGGGATACATTGTGTAAATAATTATAAGTAATAAATAGGAGGATATTAAAATGGCAAAGATGACAACTCAAAAGTTACAAGAAATGAAAAATAAAGGTGAAAAAATAAGCATGACTACAGCTTATGATTATCCTACGGCAGTATTAATTGAAAAAGCTGGTATTGAGATAATACTAGTTGGAGATTCTTTAATGATGACAGTACTAGGAGACGATTCTACAGTTGCATGTACAATGGAGCAGATGATTCATCATATTAGTCCAGTTGTTCTAGGAGCTCCATCCCCATTAATTGTTGGAGATATGCCTTTTGGATCATATAATGTTTCATGCGAACAGGGAATTATAAATGCTACCAGGCTTATGAAAGAAGGTAGATGTGATGTTATAAAACTGGAAGGTGGAAAAGAAGTTGCTCATATAGTAAAGGCTATTGTAGATGCTGGTATTCCTGTTATGGGACATATAGGACTTACCCCTCAAACAATTTCAAAACTTGGTGGATTTAAAGTTCAAGGCAAAGGGGAAGATGCTGCAAAAAAAATTCTGGAAGATGCAACTGCTTTAGAAGAGGCAGGTGTATGGGGAATGGTTGTTGAATGTGTGCCTGAGGAAGTTGGGAAATTGATTTCTGCAAAAGTAAACGTTCCGGTAATTGGAATTGGCGGCGGTAGATATACAGACGGTCAAGTTTTAGTATTTCACGACATGATGGGTCTTTTTGATAAATTTTTACCTAAATTTGTAAAGCAATATAGAAAATTAGGAGATGAAATAGTAGAGGCGTTAAGTGAATATAAAAATGAAGTAAAAGAAGGAACTTTCCCAGAACAAATACACACCTTTGGAGGAATTAATCCGGAAGAACTTAAAAGGCTTTATTAATAATATATGGAGGAACGAATGAAAATAGGAATAGTTGGTTCTGGTGCAATGGGATGCCTCTATGGTGCAATTCTATCTAGACTAGAAACCAATCAAGTATATTTAATTGATGTATGGCAAGACCATATAAATGAAATTAATAAAAATGGCCTAAAAGTCGAAGAAAATGGGGAAATTAATACATATAAAAATCTAATAGCAACCAAAGAACCAGAAACGATAGGGTATGTTGATATTGCATTAATTTTTGTAAAATCCACCTTGACCAAGTTAGCTATCGAGAATAACAAATGTATATTTGGACCAGAAACCTTAGTTGTAACTTTGCAAAACGGCCTTGGTAATCTGGAAATAATTAGTGAAAATATAGGAACAAGCAGTGTAATTGCAGGTACTACCGCCCATGGAGCAACAATGCTTGCCCCAGGCAAAATAAGGCATGCAGGCTATGGTAAAACAATTATTGGAGAACCATCAGGTGAAATAAGTGAAAGAATAACAGATTTGTCAAAAATGTTCAATGAATCCGGTCTTGAAACAAATATTTCTGACAATGTTATTGGGCTTATTTGGGATAAACTTCTTGTAAATATTGGGATTAATCCACTTACTGCAATATCAAAACTTGAAAATGGAGAAATACTAAAATATCCAGAATTAGTTGAGATACTAGAAAATGCTGTAAGAGAAGGGGAAGAAATTGCTAAAGTGAAAGGGATTACTTTAAGCAATAGCAATCCTGTTAAACATACAAAGATGATTTGTGAAGCAACAATGCATAATAAGTCATCTATGCTTCAAGATATAATTAATGGCAGAGAAACAGAAATTGATATGATTAATGGTGCCATTGTAAAACAAGGGAAATTAAATGGAATTGAAACACCTGTTAATTCTACTCTAACCAATATTGTTAAATTTATTCAAAGA
>JBFHFI010000236.1:0-2881 GCA_041583675.1 Butyrivibrio sp.
ACGGGTTTTTTCTTAAAAAAAGAAAGAAATATCTTGAATTTTATAAATTTTAATAAGTCTTTATGGAAAATCAGGGGGATTTTGTGGAAAAAAAATAAAAGTAGAGTAACTCAGAACGCTTGCATATTGACGGTATTATAATTTAAGTGTAGAATGTTATCGATGAAGTTAGGTGACTTATTTTGAGTTTACTTAGACACATACAAATTATAGGAGGGACATTAAAGTGGGACGAATTTACAATTTTTCAGCAGGCCCAGCCGTATTACCAGAATCTGTCTTAAAAGAAGCAGCAGAAGAGATGCTTGATTACAGAGGAACAGGAATGTCGGTAATGGAAATGAGCCACAGATCTAAGGCATATGAGACCATCATTAATGAAGCAGAAGCAGATTTAAGAGAAGTTATGAATATTCCTGATAACTATAAGGTATTATTTCTACAGGGTGGAGCATCACAACAGTTTGCAATGATTC
This sequence comes from Butyrivibrio sp., assembly GCA_041583675.1. GTDB lineage: Bacteria > Bacillota > Clostridia > Lachnospirales > Lachnospiraceae > Eshraghiella. The sequence goes on from JBFHFI010000236.1 coordinate 477, forward strand.
CAATGAATTTTATGAAGAATAAAAAAGCAGGATATATTGTAACTGGACAGTGGGCAAAGAAAGCATATCAAGAAGCAAAAATATATGGAGAGGCAGTGGAGTTAGCGTCGTCAGCTGACAAGACATATTCTTATATACCTGATTGTTCGAATCTTGATATACCTGAAGATTGTGATTATGTGTATATTTGTGAAAACAATACAATATATGGAACAAAGTACCACACACTTCCTAATACAAAAGGGCATGATTTAATATCTGATGTTTCATCATGCTTTTTGTCAGAGCCAGTTGATGTGTCTAAATATGCAATGATATACGGTGGAGTTCAGAAAAATGTTGGCCCAGCAGGTGTTGTAATTGCAATTATTAGGGAAGACCTTATTAGAGAAGATGTATTGCCAGGAACACCTACAATGCTAAAATATAGTATTCATTCAGAAAATAAATCTTTATATAATACACCTCCAGCATATGGAATTTATATATGTGGAAAAGTATTTAAATGGATTAAGGAATTGGGTGGATTAGAAGGTATACAAGAGATAAACAAAAAGAAATCAACAATTTTATATGATTTCCTTGATCAAAGTAAGATGTTTTCAGGAACGGTAAGAAAAGAAGATCGTTCTATGATGAATGTACCATTTGTGACAGGAAATGATGATTTAGATGCAAAATTTGTAGCTGCAGCAAAAGCAAATGGATTTGAAAATCTTAAGGGACATAGAACTGTTGGAGGAATGAGAGCAAGTATTTATAATGCGATGCCAGTTGAAGGTGTTGAAAAATTAGTTGCTTTTATGACCAAATTTGAGCAAGATAATCAATAATAGATGTTACAGTTAACGGGGGCATAATTATGCCCCCGCAAATATGATGCCCGACTACTGTCGGTTATTTAGGAGGATTAACGAAATGTTTAAATATAATTGTTTAAATCCTATTTCAGAAATAGGTATAAAGAATTTTACGGATAGATATAATGAAACAAAAGATTTCCAAGAGGCAGAAGCGGCACTTGTAAGAAGCGCGTCCATGCATGATATGGAACTATCTAATAAATTATTAGCAGTTGCAAGAGCTGGAGCAGGCGTTAATAATATTCCATTGGATAAATGTGCAGAAAAAGGAATTGTTGTTTTTAACACACCGGGAGCAAACGCAAATGGTGTAAAAGAATTGGTTATTGCAGCATTGATTTTATCTTCAAGAGATATTATTGGGGGTAATAAATGGGTAGCTGAGAATAAAGATGATGCAAATATTGGAAAAACAATGGAGAAAGCAAAATCAAAATTTGCTGGAAAAGAGATAAAAGGGAAAAAATTAGGCGTTATTGGATTGGGAGCTATTGGTGTTATGGTTGCCAATGCAGCAAATGCACTTGGAATGGATGTTGTTGGTTGTGATCCATATCTTTCTGTTCACAATGCTCTTCATTTATCAAGAAATATAGATGTTGTTAAGGATAGAGAAGATATTTTTAAAACATGTGATTTTATAACTGTTCATGCACCACTTGTAGATGATACAAAGCAAATGATTAACAAAGAAACAATAGCAATGATGAAAGATGGAGTTATTATCTTGAATTTTGCAAGAGATTTACTTGTAAATGCAGATGATATGGTTGAAGCATTAAAAAGTAACAAAATTGCAAAATATGCTACGGATTTTCCGACAACAGAACTTGCAAATACAGTAGGATGCTTGGCACTTCCACATTTAGGAGCATCAACTGTAGAATCAGAGGATAATTGTGCAGCTATGGCTGTTGATGAAATAATGGATTATTTAGAGAATGGTAATATTAGGAATTCTGTTAATTTTCCAGGATGTGATATGGGAATCTGTACAACAGAAGGAAGAATTGCAATTATTCATAAAAATATACCAAATATCATCAGTGCATTAACAACTGAATTTGGAAATGCAGGAATTAATATAGCAAAAATGATTAATCAAAGTAAAGGTGAATATGCATATTCATTAATTGATGTAGATTCAAAAGGCGTTAACGAACTAGCAACAACACTTTCTTCAAAAGAAGGTATTCTAAGAGTAAGAGTAATAAAATAAAGATGTAAATAATTATAAAGTATATAGTTAAAAGATAGGAGTACAATGGCAGATATTAAACCTTTTAAATGTATAAGACCGAATGTTTCTGTGGTAAGTGAAGTGGCAGCACTTCCTTATGATGTTTATAGCCGTAAAGAAGCATGTGAACAGGTATCAAACAAACCATTATCTTTTCTAAACATTGATAGAGCAGAAACACAATTTGATATGAACGTAGATATTTATGCAGATTGTGTTTATGAAAAAGCAAGAGAATTATTAGAGGCTCAGATTGATCGTGGTGTTTTTGTTCAGGATTCAGAAGATGCATATTATATTTA
>JBFHFI010000237.1:0-2880 GCA_041583675.1 Butyrivibrio sp.
ACATATATTAAAGAAGTTATAGATACAAAATTAGTGGATGGAATTATTCTACATGCTTCTGTAATTTCAAAAAAATTAGATGATTTGATTTATTCAGAATCTATTCCCCATATAGTTATAGGAAATCCTGATTTTGTAAATCATTTTTGCTGGATTGATATAGATAACAGGCTTGCAGGAGAAATAGGCGCAAAACATTTATTGGAAAAAGGATATCAATCGTTAGCTTTTATAGGAGGAACTGAAGAGGATCAAATATCAACACATAGATTAGAAGGAGTGCTTTCTGTTTTAAATAAGAGAGATGTTATTGTGTCTAAAGATTATGTGAAAAAAGGAGAGTCGGCTTGTGATAGCGGATATCTTATGACCAAAGAGATTTTAGATTTAAAAAGAAAGCCGGATGCAATTATTTGTGCAAATAATTATATTGCATATGGATGTGTGGAGGCACTTAATGACAAAAAGATTCGAATCCCTGAAGAAATGGGAGTTCTTACATTTGATGATTATCCTTTTTCTCAAATATTGAAACCTAAACTTACGGTGGTGAATATAGACGTATTTGATGTCGGAAGGCAGGCTGGAAAACAAATTTTAAGAAAAATTAAAAAACCAAACTTATATTTCCAATCATATATTACATTGCCATCAATTGTAATAAGAGAGTCTACTGAATTATAATGGATTATCGAATATAAAAAAATCCCTCAATGGAGGGACTTTTTTATGTGGAAAATATATAATATATTATTTTTTCTTATTGATAATATTTGGTTGAACCCATAAAAGTAAAGTAGAACTAATTATAACTGTAATGGTTCCTGCTTCTTGAAAAATAATAGCAAGGACAGGATTGAGAAGCCCTAAATTTCCAAGAATAATTCCAATTAAATTATAAAACATAGAGAAAAAGATATTGAGCTTTATTCTTCGAACAATAATTTTGGATAAATTAATAAATTCAGCAACTTTAGTTAAGTCATCATTCATTAATGTAATATCTGCAGTTTCAATGGCGACATCAGTTCCACTGGAACCCATTGCAAGACCAACGTCTGCAAGTGCCAAAGCAGGTGCATCATTAATACCATCTCCAACCATTGCAACAACTTGTCCGGATTGTTGTAGTTTACGGACATAATTTTGTTTATCTTCAGGAAGAAGCCCGGCTTGTATATTGGTAATACCAATTTGATTAGCAATTGCATTTGCAGAGGCTATATTATCACCTGTAAGCATATGAATATTTTCTCTACCAATAACTGCGTCCAAAGTCTCAACTGCACTTTTGGATTCAGGTCTAATTTCATCAGCAATTGCAATAACACCAATTATACTAGTATCTTTCAATACAAGAATGCTGGTTCGCCCTAATTGATCCTGAGATTCAATAATAGATGAAAGTTCTGGGGAAATTGAAACACCTTTTTGCTCAAGAAAAGACTGTCTTCCAACGGAAATAGTATGGTTGTCGATTAGAGCAGTAACGCCTAGACCTACTTCAGAGATGAATTCATCAGGGTCGGGAACAGTGATATTGTATTCTTGTGCCTTATTCATTACAGCCTTTGATAAAGGATGTTCAGAATGTTTTTCTGCTATGGCGGCAAAAGATAAAACTTCATTAATAGAAGCGTTTTTTAAAGGGAAAATTTCTAATACTTTTGGATGACCAACAGTAAAGGTTCCAGTTTTATCAATTAAAAGTGCTGTAACTTTTCCGGCTAATTCAAAATACAGTCCGCCTTTGATTAGAACGCCTCTTTTAGCCATATTTGCAATACCCGCAGTTACAGCAGTTGGTGTACCAATTGATAAAGCACATGGTGCAGCAACAAGTAAAATAGATACAGCAGATTTAATATCTCTTGTAATATAATATCCAAGTATTGCAGTTAAAAGTACAAAGGGTAAAAACCAAGCAGTGAAACGATCTGCTAATTTTTGTATAGGAGCTTTTAATTCATGTGCTTCTTCAACACGATGAACAATCTTAGCTAAAGTAGTGTTTTCGCCTACTTTGGTTGCCTGAAATTCTAATCTTCCAGTTTCGTTTAATGTACCTGCAAATAAATCTGCACCAACTGTTTTTAAAATAGGAACTGATTCACCAGTGATAGCGGATTGATTAATACTTGCACTTCCAACTAAAACAATTCCGTCAACAGGAATGCGTTCTCCTGGTTTTACAACAACTCGATCACCTACTTTAACATCCTCGATTGGAATTGTTTGTTCCTGATTATTTAAAAGAATAGTTACAGTTTGGGGAGCGAGGTCCAATAGGCTTTGTATTCCACTTCTACTTTTATCTAAAGTATATTCTTCAACAGCTTCTGCGACAGTCATAATAAAGATTACGATTGCAGCAGCTGTAAACTCTCCAATGGCCATTGTAGCGGTAAGAGATACAGTGACAAAAACATTAACTGTAATTTTTTTATGAAGTAAATTTTTGATTCCATCTATAAAGCGCCAAGTACCACCAAGAAAGACAGCAGTAAGTGAAAGTATGGCAGAAATGTAAAATGGTGCAAGTTTCCAATGTTCTAATATTGAACTAACAATAATTAGCAATAATATTACAACAGACCAGAATGCAAGCATGAGTATTTCGTGGTATCGTTTGGATTTTTGTGTAGACATAATTTAGTTCCTCCTAATAGTATTTACATATGCCGTATTTGGCATATGTAAATACTATTATGTAATGAAAGAAATGTCAATAAGAAATTTGAAAATTTTTATATAAGATAAATTGACACTATTTACAGACTAGATTATAGTTATAGATATTAAGAAAAAGGAGAGAATAGAAAGATGAATGAATTAGAAAACAATCCATTTGAACATTATATAGAGGTTTTTAAAGCATTA
>JBFHFI010000238.1:0-2865 GCA_041583675.1 Butyrivibrio sp.
CAGCATCGGTGGGATGTTAGAGAATACGCAAGCATTTCTTTAGAAAATGGAGTATGTATTTCAATGCTTTAGTGAAAGAGAAGATGCCTGTCTGCTATGGAGACCACATCCAATGTTGGAATCTACAATTGATTCAATGCGGGCAGAATTCAGGCCTTTTTATGATGCACTAAAAAGATGCTTTGTGGAAGGAGAACTTGGAATTTTAGATACTACTTCAGATATAACAGATACAATTTTACTGTGTGATGCTTATGTTGGTGATGCGAATTCATCCATTACAGCGTTGTTTGGAATTGCAGGGAAACCTCTATTTATATTGAATAATCAGATACACTCTAAACCAGTTAAAGAGGATTGGAGAGGTGAGATTATTACGGGATTTAATGCACGAGAAGATGATAGGTGGAGAATTACACAAGGAAACAAACTGTATTATGCAGAGAAGAATGACTATCATTATAAGTTCTATTGTGATCTTTCAGAGTATGCTTATGGTTCTTATTATACCAATGCCTTGATGATTAATCATAAGGTATATGTGTGTCCTTTTGCAGCTCAAAATATTTTAATAGTGGGAAAAGAAGGAATTGAAGATAAGATTGAACTTCAGAGAGAAACGGAAAAGGGAACAGCATTTTATACAGCATTAAAATGGGAGAATTATATCTTATTGGTACCTTTTAATTATCCAGCGCTAGTACGTGTCAATACGGAAACAGGAGAAGTGAGTTATTTTAGAGACCATTTGGATGTATTTGTAAAAACAGTTCAAGGAACAAAAAAAGTTGGTGGACCATGTGTACATCATGGACATTTATTGATACCTTCTCCAACAGATTATTTTGTTTATGATTTGCAGATAGAGTCTGGAAAAGAAAGAGTGGTTACAGTAGGATCTGAGACACAAGGTGGAGTAGCCAGTTCTTGGCCTTATAAAGATGATATATGGCTTTTACCACGTAAGGGGAAAACAATTATTAAGTGGAATCCAGAAACAGAGGAAATTAGAGAGTATAGTGACTTGCCGATAGACTTTGCTTGCAGCCATCCTATATACAATTATTCATGTGAAGGAATTCCATTTAGTGGAGTTGCAGTTGTAAACGATTCAGTATATTTTTCTCCATATTGGGGGAATATGTATATAGAATTAGATATAGAGACGGGGATAATTGATAGGTGGATGCCTCCGTTTGAGATAGTAAAGCATGATGAATATTTTAATACAGGAATTAAGAGTTGTTTTATTAGAAGAGATCAAAATGCAAGTGAAAAAAATTATTTGCTTTTTTCTGCCTTGGATAGGAAATTGTATAGTATTGATATGGAGAGTGGAAAATATAAAGAAATCCCAATAGATTTTGATATTAATGAATTGAAAGAACATGAGCCGGGATTTTCGAAAAATGACGAATGGTTGCAATATTGTTGTCGTGAAAATTATTTTAATTCATTATCAAGATTTCTTAGTGATGATATTATTGGAGGACAATTTGATAAAAGGATACAGATAGAAGCAAATAAAGAAATTATAGTAAATGCTGATGGAAGGTGTGGAGAAAAAGTTCATAAATATATAATGAATCAATTATAAAGAGCCGATTACATATTAAAGGAAAGGCTTCGCTATAAGGTTGGAAATTTATTGTTTCAATTTATGAGAAAAATGAAACAAAGAAGATCAAAGGAATGCATAGCGTACAGCAAAGGTGGTGAAGCAGTTTGGAAATGAATACAAGAAGCAAGTATGTTTTATCAGAGGAAGAATTGAAAAAGCTTCAGCTGGTGGAATTAGAATTGCTTGTAGAGGTTGATCGGATTTGTCGTAAGCATGGAATTTTGTATAGCATAGATGGGGGAACTCTTTTAGGGGCTATCAGGCATGGAGGATTCATACCATGGGATGATGATGCGGATATTATTATGGTTCGTTCAGAATATGAAAAATTTAAATCGGTATGTAAACAAGAATTAGATGATTCTAGATTTTATTTTCAGGATTTAGACAGTACACCTGGGTATAGATGGGGGTATGGCAAACTAAGACGTAAAGATTCAAGTTTTATTCGCTTAAATCAAGAGCATATGCCATATGAGCAGGGTATTTTTATGGATATATTTATATGTGATAATGTACCTGAAAACTATCAATTGAGAAAATTATGTAATTTTGTGAGTTTTTTATATCGAAAAGTATTTTGGTCTGCAGTTGGAAAAGAGACAGAAAAGGGAGCGAGAAAAATTCTTTTTAGAGTCCTGTATTTAATACCAGAGAAGGCACTTAAAAAAAATTATCAAAGATATATTAAACATAGAAATAAGAGAAACTCAAAGTGGGTTAAATGTTTGACGTTTCCGGCATGTAATAAAACTTATGGCTATAAACGAGAATGGTATGAGGATACAGTGGATATTACATTTGAAAATGTAGTATTAAAAGGAAGTAGAAAATACGAAGAATATCTTGAATTTTTATATGGAGATTATATGACTTTACCACCAATAGAGGAACGAAAGGTTCATCCGGTATCTAAGATTAAATTTCCTCATAATTAGAATAGGTAATAAAAATAAAAGGCAAATAAAGGAGATTCGTTATGAATAAAATAATGTTTGAGATTCTTAGGTATATAGAACAGGGTATGATATGGGATAGTAGATTGATGGCTCAAAAGTTGTACAAGCCTTATTCTATTATTGATGCAGAACTTTCAAATTTAGAAACGGAAGAATATGTGTTGGGTGGGAATATTACTCAAAAAGGAATCGATTATTTAAAAGAGCATGAAATTAATAATGCGATTATTTTGGCTGCTGGTGTTTCTTCAAGATTTGTACCTCTTTGTTTTGAGAAACCAAAGG
>JBFHFI010000239.1:0-2822 GCA_041583675.1 Butyrivibrio sp.
GGGGGAAATATGAAGAAAATATTAATTATTGGAAGCGGTGCAGTTGGAATTGCAATTGGAACATCATTAAGGTCAGCGGGATTTGATATAACTTTTTTATCAGGGAAACAAACCTCGGAATATATAAGAACAAATGGGGTGAAAAGAACTGGAATTTACGGAGATGTTACAGTGTCAGGAGATCAAGTGCATGTTGTGACAGAATATACCCAAATAAAGGAAGCTTTTGATTATATATTTATAAGTGTGAAAACAGTAGCGAATCAGGAGATTGGAAATAAGTTAAAAGAAAATTATCAATTATTTAATAAAAATACTTGCATAATTTTATTTCAAAATGGTTGGGAAATTGATAGTGCATTTACAGATCTTGTACCTACAAAACAAATTTATCAAGCTAGAATAAGTGTTGGATTTGAAAGAAGCACACCGGGAATTAGTTGTGTAACGGTGGCAACAGCTCCTATTTTAATTGGGTCTTTATATAATGGAAAGTTAGAAAATGTAGAAGATATTGTGCAAGGATTAAATGATTCAGGAATGCAAGCAAGAATTTCACATCATATAGATAAAGCACTGTGGTCTAAAATGTTGTTTAATACAACATTGAATGCATTAGGTGGATTATTAGGAATGACATATGGAGAATTGGGAGATTGCCAATATAGTGTGGAAATTATGAATCGGTTGATTGATGAAACCTTTGATGTTTTACAAGCTTCGGGAAATAAGACGACATGGGACCATGCTGAAGAATACAGAAAGCTTTTTTACGAAGAATTAATACCAGATGCTTATCATCATCGTGCCTCAACATTACAAGATATTGAAAAAAAGAAAACAACAGAAATTGAATTTTTAAATGGTTGTATTGTAAGATTGGGAAAACAATACCATGTAAATGTTCCAACACATGAAATGATATATTTATTGATTAAGTCTTTAGAAAAAAAATACTAATAGTTTACTCTCTGTGATTAATAATCACAGGGAGTTTTGTGTTTATAGAAGAAATTATTTTTCTATCAGATGGAGGTACAGCCATGCTTCCTTTTTTGGAAAGAATAGCTTGTACATAATCTTTTTCGGATTCAATTGGAAAGTCAAAATGCATACCGTAATGTTCGCAAGGGCTTAAACTACCAATTTTATGCATATCAGAACCAGCAGTCATAAAAATGTGATGGTCACAACAATATTTTTCAGCAGAATGATTTTGTTCTACAGAATTGCTTGCATTATAAGCTTCCATTGCATCACAGTTATCAGGATTAAGATATATGGTATCTAGATAATCTCTTTCTCGAAATGGATGAGCTTGTACAACAAGTCCGCCATAGCTATGAATAAGGTCATAATGTTCTGTACGTGTGCAATGCATAATTTCAGGATGTTTTAATAACCATGCTTTATCTAGACCATAAACAAGGAATTCGTCTCCAGAAAAATTAGATTCCCAACCAAAGAAAACAGAGACATTGTAAGGAGTTGCAAAATCTTTGGCTTTTTCATAGGGTTTGCAAAAATTAAAAACTTGCGTCTCCCAAGAGTCGGTTTTAGAAATACAGGTATTTCCGTTAAAAAAATGATCTGTTATAAAGATTCCAGAGTAACCTAGGTCTTTATAATAGGGGATATATTTTTGAGCAGGGGTAAATCCGCATTGACTTGATTCTAAAGTGTGTAAATGAGTTTCATATAAATACATTTGAAATTATCCTTTCAAAAATGAGTGTAAAATTGTTTGCTATATATCATAGTATAGTTCATATGTTTTGTGGTGTAAACTTAGATATATTATGATAAGATAATAAAAAGGAAGGAAGAGCATTATGAAAAAAATTAAAATCAGTCAAAGCGTTCTTAAATATATTGCAATTATTACAATGCTTATAGATCATATTGGAGTATTATTTGTAAAAGAAATGTCTTTAGAACTATATAATTCTTGCAGAATGATTGGTCGATTAGCATTTCCTATTTTTTGTTTTTGTCTTGTAGAAGGGTTTTTGCATACAAGTTCTTTTTGGAAATATATGTTTAGAATTGCATTATTTGCAGTTGTTTCTGAAATTCCATTTGATTTATTTATAAGTGGAAAACCTTTTGCATTTACAAGCAATAATGTGATGTTTACCTTATTAATAGCATTATTTGTAATATATGGAATTTCTAAGTTGACGTTTCGAGGATTAAAAGGTATGTTGCTTACATTTTTGATTGTTTCTGTTGGTATGTTAAGCGCATATTTGTTAAAAACTGATTATTCTTATAAAGGGATATTGCTGGTGGTATTTATCTATCTAGGGATGAATGACAGGGCTATGATGTATATTACAGGAACAATTACCTTGTGGCTAGGAGGCTCTTATTTAGGAATGACAGGACCGTTGGCGTTTATCCCTATTCATTTTTATAACGGACAGCGGGGAAGACAAATGAAATATTTATTTTACGTGTTTTATCCAACACATATGTTGTTGCTTGGCTTTATAAAAATATTTTTATTATAGGAGGATGATTAGATGGCTAATATGATGGAATATATAAATTGGCGTGGCGATATTACGTTTGAGCAATCACCTTTGAATAAGGTGGATGGATTGGTTTTTTCCCAGTTGGTTTATCTTGAATTGGAAAAAATAATTACATTTGAAGAGGATACTCAAATTTCAATAGCAGAAATTGGAGAACGATATTTTTCAGTATATTCTGAAAATGAAATTGATCAAATGACAAATTTAATTAAAAAATGCTCAGCTCTATTAAAAGAAATGATGGAAGTGGAAAGATATAAAGATTTATTGATTAGTAATTATAGA
>JBFHFI010000240.1:0-2821 GCA_041583675.1 Butyrivibrio sp.
CAAGAGACTGGACATTAGATAAAGAAGTGTGGCTAAATCCAGAGCGGGTATCAAATGATGTGGATAAAAAAGAAGAGGTGATAGCCTCTTAGATAACAAAATTAATTAAAGGGATTGTGACAACTAGCTTGACAAATTCCGGTAGCGGCTTTGGAGGTAATATTGAAATAGATGAAAATCCTATATGTATTTATTATAAAGGATATGCAGATAATACAAATGTCGAAAGTATAAGTGCAATTGATTTTGAGCCTTATATTATGCGTCAATTTAACCACGGGTTTTCCATAAAAGCTAAATTTGAGTAAATTAAGTTCATGGGGGCACTCCAAAGCATGTAGCCACAACGTGGCAGCGCTTCGCGTAATTCAAATATAAACGGAATATAAAAGTAATAGATATTTAAATTAAATCGCTATCACACAAAATAAGTATATAAGAAAAGTTGGAGAGTATTGATGTGCTCCAACTTTTTTGTTTTTTATAGAAATAAAAGTAGACAAGTTTTAAAAGTTCAATTAATATTTAATCACCACAAAAAAATATAAAAAAACATTTAAACCACCTACTTTTATGAGAAAAATATACCATATAAATCAAAAAAAATCAATAATCAAATTTATCAGAGGTCCACCTTTTATGATTTTAATTTAGGAACTAACAACAAAGATGTGTGGAACAGAAGCTTTAGGATATCACAAAATTGTGTGTAAAAACTGTGGATATGAAAAAATAACATACAATTCATGCAGAGATAGGCACTGTCCATTGTGTCAAAATTTCAAAAAAGAACAATGGACAAATGATAGAAAATCAGAAGTATTGGGAAGTAAATATTTTCATGTTGTATTGACATTACCAAAGGAATTAAATAGCATAGTAATACAAAATAAAAAAATTATATATTCAAATATGTTTAAAGCTGCAGGCGAAACTGTTAAAAAATTATGTGAAGATAAAAAATACATGGGAGCTGTTCCAGCGATAACGGCAGTCTTGCATACATGGGGTCAAAATTTAGAATTTCATCCGCATATACACATGATAATTTCAGCTGGTGGCTTGACAAAAGATAATAAATGGAAAAAAAGTAGTGAGAAGTTCTTTGTTCCGGTAAAAGTATTATCCAAAGTATTTAGAGAAAAATTTCTTTCGTATTTGAAAGACAATCATAAGAATGAAGAATTATTCATTGCCCATATCTAACGCAAGTTGCCGTGACTTCACTCTTCGGGGGCAATTTTGCAGTTTGCTAGAGAATTTAAAGTTTCACAGTAAGAAACCAGATAACTGTTCAAATTATCTGGTTTCTTCTGGGGCAAACTACAATTCGCCGCTAACCAAAACGTCCCTCAAAAGCTTATGATTTTATTTATCTGATTTTTATTATATCGATAAGGCCTTAAAAGAGACTTGACATTATTCCGATAACGGAATAATATAAAGAAGAGGTGAAAACATATGAATTATATTAGTGTAAGGGAAGTAAGCGAAAAATGGCATATAAGTGACCGACGTATAAGAACTCTTTGTAGCGAAGGCCGAATAGAAGGTGCATTAAAAGTTGGACGTAATTGGTCTATTCCTAGAGATGCAGTAAAGCCTGCTGATGGACGTGAAGGTAAGAAAAAAATATATATCGGGTTAGTCAATGAGTTTCACCTGATTGATGGATTAAAGGATAGGATAGACACATATAGACCCTTGTCAGTGAACCTTGCGAAATCACTTCATGAGAAGTTGGTCGTTGAATGGACATATAATAGTAATGCCATTGAAGGGAACACATTAACTATGTCAGAAACGAAAGTTGTTCTTGAGGGCATTACCATTGGTGGTAAAAGTATGGTTGAACACCTAGAGACGATTAATCACCGAGAAGCTATTATATTTGTAGAAGATCTGATCGCTGAAAATGAACCATTGTCAGAATGGAACCTGAAAAATATTCATGCACTAATTCTGAAAGAGATAGATAATAAGAATGTCGGACGATACAGAAATGAAAACGTGCTAATCAGTGGTGCAAAGCACATACCACCGAAGCATTTTGAACTTGACTATCTAATGCAAAAATTGGTAAAAGAGTACAACCAGGAGTGGGAGGATTTGCATCCAGTTGTGAGAGCGACACTCCTCCATGGAGAATTTGTAAAAATCCATCCGTTTATTGATGGCAATGGAAGAACTGCAAGACTGTTATTGAATTTTGAATTGATGAGATGTGGTTATACACCAGTAATTATTAAGAACGAACAACGTGCAACATACTATGATGTCTTGGATCTTGCCCATACAACAATGAATTATGGCCCATTTATTAAACTAGTATCAGATTTAGTTGTTGAATCTGAAGAACTGTGGTTGTCAGTATTGGAATAAAAGTATTTTCAACCTTGCGTTCGCGCACGTTGAGACAGTGGTATTGATGGAGAAAAAAGAGGTTGAAATCGTAGAATCTAACGATTTTTAAATTAAATATTGATGCTATTTATAATTTCCTTGGGCGAAAGTTTGAGGAAATTTTTTGTATTGTAAATAGTGTTGACATTAATACAAAACAATTGTAATATATTGACAATAGATATATCGATTATCGATGTAGTATTTTGGAGATGATATTATGGCAAGAGAACAATTGAAAACCTTAACCGAACCAATGTATTATATTCTTTTAATGCTATCAGAACCTCAGCATGGATATGGAATTATGCAGGAAGTAGACAGACGTACAGAAGGCAGGGTAAAGATAGGAGCAGGAACTTTATATAATCTTTTATCAAGATTTGAGGAGGAGAATATTATAGTACAGCTATCGGAG
>JBFHFI010000241.1:0-2801 GCA_041583675.1 Butyrivibrio sp.
ATCAGGAGTCCATTGAAAAAGCAGATATTGTTATTGCTGATTTACCATGTTCAGGACTTGGAATTATTAATAAAAAACCAGACATTAAATATCAAGTATCTCTGGAAAAGTGTGATGATTTGGTATTGTTACAAAGAGAAATATTATCTATAGCGCAACAATATGTGAAACCAGGAGGAACTTTAATATATAGTACCTGCACTGTAAATAAGGGGGAAAATATTGAAAATAGAGATTGGTTTTTAAAACAATTTCCAATGTTTAAACCGGCAGGTTTTAAACAAATATTACCAATTGAATTACAAGGAATACACACACAAGAGGGTTATTTGGAACTGTTGCCTGGAATTTTACCTGGTAATGTAACCAATAAAGAACCAAATTATAATTTTGATGGGTTCTTTATCTCAAAATTTGAAAGATGTTAAAAATGGAAAAAATTGATATTAAATCTATGAACCAAGAGGAGCTTACAGCATATGTGGTAGGTTTGGGATTTCCTAAATTCCGAGCCAAACAATTATATGAGTGGATGCATGTGAAACTTGCAGAATCCATAGATGTAATGCACAATCTTCCTCAAAATTTAAAAGACAAATTAAAGCAAGAAACAAACTATATTTCTTTAATTCCAGTAGATGTTCAAGTATCTAAAGAAGATAGTACGGCAAAATATCTTTTTCAGCTATACGATGGAAATCTAATTGAAAGTGTATTAATGCGTTATGAGTATGGAAATTCAGTATGTATTTCTTCCCAAGCAGGATGCAGAATGGGGTGTAAGTTCTGTGCTTCTACCATTGATGGATTATCTAGAAATTTGACACCTTCAGAAATGGTGGATCAAATTTATAGAATTCAGTCTTTAACGGGAGAAAGGGTTTCTAATGTTGTAATTATGGGTTCAGGAGAACCTTTTGACAATTTTGATAATTTTATTAAATTTGAACAATTGATTACGGTGGTAGGAGGGTTGAATATTAGTGCAAGAAATTTAACAGTATCATCTTGTGGAATTGTTCCTAAAATATATGAACTAGCAGACCTACATCTTCAACTAACATTAGCAATTTCTTTACATTCACCAGTGGATAGTAAGCGAAAAGAATTAATGCCAATTGCTAATAAATATTCAATTTCAGAAATTATAAAAGCATGTAAGTATTATATAGCTGAAACTGGAAGAAGAGTTACATTTGAATATAGTTTAGTAAAAGGTGAAAATGATACAGAAGAAATGGCACAATTACTGATTGAACGAATAAAAGATATAAATTGTCATGTTAATTTAATTCCTATTAATCCTATTAAAGAAAGAACTTATGAACAAAGCAATCAAGGAAATATAAAAAAATTTAAAAATAAACTTGAAAAAAACGGAATTAATGTTACTATAAGAAGAGAAATGGGCAGAGATATAGATGGTGCTTGTGGGCAATTAAGAAGAAGCTACACTGAAAATAACATCTAAAGGAGCAGACAATATGAATGCTTACGCTATGACGGATGTGGGAAAGACGAGAACGGTTAATCAAGATTATGTGTATTGCTCGAGACACTCAATTGGTAAACTACCTAATTTATTTATAGTAGCCGATGGAATGGGTGGACATAAAGCGGGTGATTTGGCATCAAAATTTTCCGTACAGACTTTTGTTGAGGCCGTAAAAAGTTCTAAAAAAGAGAATCCTATATCCATAATTTCAGATGCAATTCAATATACCAATAAAAAACTAAATGAAATGGCGGCGACATCTCCTGATTACACAGGAATGGGGACAACATTTGTTGTGGTTTCAATTGAAGGATTATCGGCATATGTTGCAAATATTGGAGATAGTAGATTGTATGTAATGTCAGATGAATTACGTCAGATTACCAGAGATCACTCTTTGGTAGAAGAGATGGTTCATAATGGTACATTAGAAAGAGATGATGCATGCTATCATGAAAATAAAAATATTATTACAAGAGCATTAGGTGGAAATACGGAAGTTATACCTGATTTTTTTGAAGTGGAATTATCTAAAAATGAAACAATATTAATGTGTACAGATGGAATGTCTAATATGATTTCTGATTCTGAAATGGCGTCAATTATTAAAAGTAATGAAGACCTTGTAGATCAAGGAACAAAACTAATTGAAAAAGCCAATGAGAATGGTGGAAAAGACAATATTTCAGTAATACTAATAGATCTGTGAACCAACAGGAGGTACTATGTTAAGAAAAGGAATGTTTATAGCTGAAAGATATGAGATCCTAGAAAAAATTGGGTCGGGAGGAATGTCGGACGTATATAAGGCGAAATGTCATAAATTAAATAGACTTGTGGCAATTAAAGTTTTAAAACCAGAATATAGAAATGACAAGACTTTTGTATCTAAATTTCGAGCAGAGGCTCAAGCAGCAGCTGGGCTTATGCATGCGAATATTGTAAATGTATATGATGTGGGAGAAGAGGATGATGGAATCTATTATATCGTAATGGAATTAATAGAAGGCATTACTCTAAAGAAATACATTGACAAGAAAGGCGTTTTGGGGATTAGAGAAGCAACAAGCATAGCAATTCAAGTTGCACAAGGAATTGAGGCGGCTCATAAGCACCATATTGTTCATAGGGATATTAAACCACAGAATATTATTATTTCTAAAGAGGGTAAAATTAAAGTTACAGATTTTGGAATTGCAAGAGCGGTATCTTCTAATACTATTAATTCAACAGTAATGGGCTCTGTACATTATATTTCACCTGAGCAAGCGAGAGGCGCTTATAGTGATGAAAAAAGTGATGTATA
>JBFHFI010000242.1:0-2796 GCA_041583675.1 Butyrivibrio sp.
TGACAATATATAATTGTGACATGGTTGAAGCAAAGCCAGTAACAGCAAGGGTTTGCGGGTACATGTCCTAGTAGGCAAAAATTGAAGAAATTGCAATTAGAAGCGATTTTGGAAGTGTTTTGCCAGCATATAACTGTTTAGCCATCCAAGCTCGAACCCGGCAAAATGCCTATTTCTCGCTTTGGCTGAACGCCATATACAAGGACAATAAAAAATCTATGCTTATAAGCAAGCTTATGCAAAGATTTTTGTTTCCTTGTGCATGGCTAAACAGTAAAAATAATACAGAAACGATTTGGGATAGGACTGAATCAACCATATTTTAAGATTGCTTTTGAAAAGCGATTTTATAGGTTGAGTTAGTTCTATTTTTGTGCGATAAAACACAATTACTGTTGGAGCAGTGCCTGAATCGTATTTGTTAAACAGAAGGGAGGGATGTTTATTTGGATATTTTAAGCGAAGCTATGAAATTAATGATGGGTTTATTGAGGTTCATTCTTTGGATTCTATTGAATGGATTAAAGCTAACACTTGGAGCAATAAAGTTATTTTTTTTGCTCTTTATATTGGTGTTCAGTGTATTTCTGGTATTTGTAAGAACGGCATAAGGGAACTAAACCAAGAAAATTTTATTAGTAAGAGAACAAATAGAATATTGTATATTACGAGATGAATTAAATAATATAGTGAGAAACTAATAGTGTTGAAATTATGTCAAAGGCTATAGTAACACGTTATGAAAAGTGCACGTGGAATGGCAAAGTATGTCGGTTTTTCATAATGAAATTGGAGAACAATAACCACAATTCCTAATGTATTTTATACATTGAAACATGTTATTGAAAAATGGTCAAAAAATACTTTAGGAAAAGTATGTGGGAAAATCCATTTCCTAATGGAAAAGTATAATGAAAAAAGTAAAGTATAACGGTTTTCTATAATGGTATATAAAATATAAGGGGTTTCAGGGGAGTTTACTCCTCTGACAGGGTGCAAAAAAGCAGAGCCTGCTTTGATGCGTATCCTGCCGTGCCGGTCTTTGGGTGGTTTTTGTAAAAGCGAGAAGATGATAATGAAAATCCTAAGAATATGGCAAGAACTGATTGGGAAGTAGAAGAGTCATACAGTAAACTGATAAAAGAAGATGTTCAATATTGTACAATGCTTGTGGCAGATCAACGACATTTTATGTATCTGTAAAAGTGGAGCTTGGTAATTTTGATAATTATAATGTGTTGATGAAAGCAATGTTTTTGATTTTGAAGATATGGAATATTATGTAGGAATAAAGGTATAATGTGGTGTTCTGGAACGGATTGGAATTCAATAGAGTGTTGAAGAAATTTAATGATGATTATGCACGGTGTTACGAAGAATGTGCAAAAAGGAAGATGGAGGGGAATCAAAGAAGAGATAGGATGGGGCAGCTGTGAGGCTACCTTTGTTTTATAAAATATAATATAGAAATTCAATTTAATAATAGTAAAGAAACAATACAAAAACAATATAAATACAATATGAAAAAGTTGAAAAAACAATATAAAAATGGTATTATATTATGAATTAGATTTTTTGAAAGGAGTCTTAAATGCAAATAAAAAGTTTTTGTAAAAATCAAAGAGAAGTGGCTCAAACAATTAATGACGTTATTGATGCATATTGGGAAGAGTTAATTTCTGAGAAGGAAATGATTGGATTTATAGAAAAAATTTATTTAAATAATATTGATAAAGTTATAAAAGACGGAGAATACACAAAAATCATCCAACAACAATGTGGAAAAAAAAGAATAGATGTAATTTCAAAAATACTTGAAGTAAATTAGAAAGAGGATATTATGTACAAAATTATTGATTTGTTTTGCGGAATAGGTGGATTTTCATATGGATTTGAAATGACAAAAAAATATAAGACTGTATTAGGAGTGGATTTTTGGAATATTGCTTTAGATACATTTAAATTGAATCATCCAGCAACAAAAATAAAACAGGGTGATATAAAGGAATTAGACTTGAATTTTTGGAAAGTATATGAAAATAAAGTAGATGTAATAATTGCTGGACCTCCTTGCCAAGGATTTTCAATGGCAGGAAGAAGAGATGTTTTAGATGAACGAAATAATTTATTTAAAGAGGTCATGAGAATAGTAAGAATTGTGAATCCTAAAATTGTAGTTATAGAAAATGTATTAGGATTATTATCAATGACAACCCCGGGTGGTTCTGATGTAAAGGAAGAAATAGAGACGGAATTAAAGGAAATGGGTTATTTTGTTGAACATAGAGTGCTAACAGCTTCAGATTATGGCGTTCCACAGAATAGAAAGAGAGTAATATTTATTGCATCAAAAAAAGATAATCTATTATTTCCAGTTGTTAAATTTGGAGAAGGTAAAAAGCCGGTTGTAACTGTTGGAGATGCATTAGGTAATATTCCAGACGAAGGAAATAATTATCTTGAAGCAAATACAGAATATCAAAAATTGATGGCAGGTAGAAGTGACATATTAAATCATGAGCCAATTAAGCATGCAGATCTTATTGTAAAAAGAATGCATTCTGTACCACAGGGTGGAAATTGGCAAAACATACCATTAGAATTAGGCCAGGGTGGGGGGAAACATAGTAATAACTATAAGCGATTAAAAAGTGATGAGCCATCAATTACAATAAAACATGTATCAAAGTCAATGATTATTCACCCAATATATGATCGGACACCAACAATTAGAGAAGTTGCACGAATACAATCATTTAACGATGATTTTGAATTAACAGGAACAAAATATGATCA
>JBFHFI010000243.1:0-2791 GCA_041583675.1 Butyrivibrio sp.
AAAAACTCAAAACATATATAAATGCTGGAATAAATAGAATAAGCATGGGAGTTCAATCCCTTGATATTAATTGTCTTAATCTTTTAGGAAGAATACATAATGAGGAAGAATTTTATGAAAGCTACAAATTAGCTAGAAAAGTTGGATTTAAGAATATAAATGTTGATCTTATGTTTTCAATACCAGAGCAGACAAGGAAAACATGGATAAACACACTAGAAAAGATAATCAAGCTAGAGCCAGAGCACATTTCATTTTATAGCCTTCAAATAGAAGAAGAAACACCATATTTTAATATGTTTAAAGATGGGATACTAAGTCAAAGTACAGATCAAGTAGATAGAAAAATGTATCATGATGCAATAAAAATAATGAAAAATAATGGTTATAACCATTATGAAATATCAAATGCTGCTAAGGAAAATTTTTCCTGCAAGCATAATCTTAAATATTGGTCATTTGAACCTTATCTTGGCCTAGGCCTAGGTTCCCATTCATTTATGGAAGGTAAAAGATTCAGTAATACAAAAGATTTAAGCGAGTATATTGAAAAAATTAGTAAATCAGAATCAACTATAGAGTGGATTCACGAAAATACTCAAAAAGATAATATCTCGGAGTATATATTTACAGGACTTAGAAAAACACAAGGAATTGATTTGCTAGATTTTGAGAAACGTTTTGGCATCAAAATAGAAAAGGCATATGAGGATAATTGGCTGGAAATCAACGAATATATAAAAAGTAAGTGTTTATTTAAAAGCGAAAATAAGTTAAAAATTACCGAAAAGGGAATTGATATATCAAATAAGATATTAGCAGAATTTGTATAGGAGGACTAATCATGGAAAAATATATTATGGCTTTTGACCAAGGGACTACAAGCTCAAGATGTATAATATATAACAAAGAAGGCAAAATAATGAGTGTAGCTCAAAAGGAATTCAAGCAAATTTATCCAAAATCAGGATGGGTAGAACATGATCCAATGGAAATATGGTCCACTCAAATTGGTGTTGCTCAAGAAGCCCTATATAAAATAAACGGTAGCTTTGAAAACATTGAGGCTATAGGCATAACAAATCAAAGAGAAACAACGGTGGTTTGGAACAAAATAACAGGAGAACCTATATATAATGCAATTGTTTGGCAATGCAGAAGAACTGCTGAGTACTGCGATGTTTTAAAAGAAAAAGGATTAAGAGATTTATTTAAATCTAAGACGGGCCTATTAATTGATGCATACTTTTCAGGAACAAAATTAAAATGGATACTTGATAATGTGGAAGGGGCAAGAAAAGGGGCAGAAAATGGAGAACTACTCTTTGGCACGATTGAAACATGGCTCATATGGAAACTCTCAAAGGGAAAAATATTCGTAACAGATTATTCTAACGCTTCAAGAACAATGATGTTTAATATAAAGACACTCAAGTGGGATAAGGAAATACTAGAAATATTAGATATACCAGAAGGCATGCTAGCAGAGCCAGCAGAATCTAGTAAAATTTATGGTGAAACAGATCCTGGTATTTTTGGTGGCCCAATTAAAATAAGCGGAGCAGCAGGAGATCAGCAGGCGGCCTTATTTGGTCAAACATGCTTTTTAGAGGGGGAAGCAAAGGGAACCTATGGAACTGGATGCTTTTTACTTATGAACACTGGGGAAAATCCCGTCTACTCTGAAAATGGACTCTTAACCACAATTGGTTGGGGTATCGATGGAAAAATCACATATGCACTTGAAGGCTCCGTATTTATAGCAGGAGCATCAGTGCAGTGGCTTAGGGATGAACTGAAAATTGTTGATAACTCCTCAGATACTGAAGCGATGGCAAGTATGGTAAAAGACTCAGGGGGAGTTTATATTGTACCAGCATTTGTGGGGCTTGGAGCCCCTTACTGGAATCCATACGCAAGAGGAACAATTACAGGGATTACTAGAGGAACAAATAGATTCCATATTGTAAGGGCAACGCTTGAATCCATTGGATTTCAAGCTGCGGATTTGATAAAACTAATGGAAAAGGAATCGGGGATAAATCTAACTAATTTAAAGGTTGATGGAGGAGCTTGCGCAAATAATTTCTTAATGCAGTTCCAATCAAACATATTAAATTCAAAGGTAAAAAGACCAAAAAGCATAGAAACAACATCACTAGGAGCTGCATATCTTGCCGGACTTGCTACTGGATACTGGAAAAATAAAGAAGATATATTAAATAACTGGCATTTGGGAAGAGAATTTAATCCTGAAATGAATAATGATGAGCGGACAAATTTACTAAAAGGATGGAAAAAGGCTATAAAATGCGCACTTTATTGGGCCTCTATTAATCAAGAAGACTAGTTTTTAAATAATTGTTGATTTCTAAATGATTAAAAAGTAGAATTAATATAGGGTTTAATGCGAAATCTGATTTCATAATGCGAAATAAATTACAAAATGGAGAGATATTATGTATAACAGCTACATTGACATAGGATTTAAAAACGCAAGTGTAATTACTGTTAATGAAAATGGGGATATTAAAGAGGCAGTTGGAGTAAAAGATAATAAGATTGTATTTGTAGGGTCAGACGAGGACCTTGAAAAAATATCAGGGGAGAATACCAAGACCATTGACCTTAATGGTAAAAGCCTGATTCCTGGGTTTATTGATACACATTTTCATCCCATACTTAGTGGATTCTTTGGTAAGGATGAAGAATCTTCAATAATTGATACTTCTTTAAATAACTGGCATTTGGGAAGAGAATTTAATCCTGAAATGAATAATGATGAGCGGAC
>JBFHFI010000244.1:0-2783 GCA_041583675.1 Butyrivibrio sp.
CCAAGTGCAATTGCGGCTGCCATTGTTGTTTTACCAACACCACCTTTTCCCATAGTAAATATAACTTTTTTACCTGATTTATAAAGATCCTCTATAATATCTTTTAATCCAAGTATATTTTCAGATTGCAAAACATCTTTTTGAATCACATAATTATCCTCTGTAAGCAACGCTCTCACATTGTCCATTCCAGTAATATTATATGCTCTCAATGGGATATAATATGTAATCATACTTTTTAATATTTCAGGAATTTCTTTTAAAGCTTTTTGTTGTTTGGAATATAAACTTTTTGAAACAATATCATCATATTTTGTCAATATACCATTGATAATTAATAATTGATTTTTAACACCAATATCAAATAACTCTTTTGATGCTCTTCCTGCTTCTTTTAATGGTGTCTCCTCTGGTCGAGATACCAATATTAGGGTTGTTGCATCTCCATCTGATAATGTCTCCACTGCCTTTTTATAAACTTCTTTTTTACTCCCCAGTCCTGATAGTTGTCCCAAACAGGATGCTCCATGAGTACTATCACTTATAAAATCGCTCCAAGCAGAAGGTAATTGTAACATTCTTAAAGTATGCCCGGTAGGTGCAGTGTCAAAAACAATATTATCATATTGATTATAAATCGTACTATCTGTGATAAATTTTGAAAATTCGTTAAATGCCGCAATTTCTACGGTACACGATCCAGAAAGTTGCTCTTCCATATTTTCTAATACTGAATCTGGTAATTTCCCACGATAAGGTTCTATTACACTCATTTTGTATTCTTCTGCAGCTTCAATTGGATCAAGATTTGCTACAACAAGTCCCGGTACATTTGAAATCTCCACCCCTTGATTCGTTAATTCTGTATCAAAAACATCTTGAAGATTGGAGGCCGGATCCGTACTAATCAGTAATACTTTTTTACCACTATCCGCTAATGCTACAGCCGTCGCACATGCCGTAGACGTTTTGCCCACTCCCCCTTTTCCTGTATAAAATAAATATTTTGTCTGTTTTATTTTCATTGGATCAAATTGATTCATCTTCAACCACCCTTTCTATAATACCTTTTTTTCTGTTGAAAAACTTCTTAAAGAGGGAAGTATCATCGAAATTAGTGCTATTATAATAGTTATTATTCCAGATATTAAAAACCAATTTTCAACACCAATAACTTCTGCAAATAATCCTGATAATATAAGTCCTAAGGGCATAACTACTAATCTTAAACTTGCAGCTAATGACAATACCCTTCCCAAATATTCCTCTTTAATTTTTGTTTGATAGATAGCATTTAAAATTCCATAATAAAATGGAATTGTTATTCCCATAAAAGCTGCTAATATTACAAATATTTGAAATTGATTAGGATCTAAAAGACCCGTAATCGTAAGGCCCAATCCCATTGCTGCTATTGATGATATAATCGCTTTCATTTTATTGATTTTCATTCCTAATCTACCCAACACAATAGATCCAAATAGCATTCCCATAGAAAAAGCAATTTCCACTATGCTTGATTCTTTAAAAGTTCCTTGAAAATATGACATACTAATCAGAGGATATAACGAACCAATGGGAAAATATATCATTGCATATACAGAACTAATCATCATTAAGCTAAACAATCCTTGCTCCTTACGCAATATTTGAATCCCTTGTTTTGCTTCTTTTATAAAATTATTTTGTACATTTGAAATTCTCTGTTTTTTAGGAATTTTTATAAATAGCATCGCACAAACAGCAAAAACCGCACCTATAATATCTGTAAATAATATCATACTCATTTCAAAATTCGCATATAAAATTGCTGCTACCGCTGGACTAAGCAACAATGACACCGATTGAATTCCCTGCGCATACCCTGCACAATTTGTTAAATATTCCTTAGGAACAATCAATGGGGTAATGGCCCCCAAAGATGGTGCATGAAAACCGGTTCCTATTGACCTAAAAAACAATACAACCATAATTAACCAAATAGGAAGCGCTTGAAAACTACTTACAAACACAAGTATCATTGTCACTCCCGCTATTCCTAAATCTGAAATTATCATAATATACTTTCTGTTATAACGATCAATTAATACCCCTATAAAGGGTCCTAATACCGCTTGTGGTAAGAATCCAATCAAAGTTGCTAATGACAATACAGCAGCAGATTTGGTGGTATCTGTAAGATACCAAATAATAGCCATTTGAATAACTGAACTCGTAAATATCGAAACTGCTTGCCCCATCCATATAATTGTAAATTTCTTTTTCCATGACATCTTTGTCTATTCTCAAACTTTCTTCCATTTATATCGTTTTAAAAATATATATTTAACAATTGCAATCTTCGCCCTCACATGCACATTCGCATCCACAGCCTTGCTCTTCTTTCATCTGTTGTTCTATAAAACTTTCTGGTACTTCTAATAATTGTACAAATTCTTCATTGGTTGGATATCTTTTTTCAATTACAATTTCATTATCTAAAATAGTAACCGGTAATCCCTCAACGCCTTTATCCTTTATATATTCATTTAAAATAGTATTTGTAATAAATTCCTGTGGGGCATCCGATAAATTAACTCTTTGAATGCTCACATTGTTTTTTTCCAATGCATTTACCACAGTGGAAATCCTTAAAAGTTCAGGATCGACACCAACACCACATAAACCAGTGGAACAGCACATTGCAGGCTCAAATATTTTCATTTTTTTCATATATAACTCCATTCTTATGTTAAATACCTTGTTCTATCATAGGTATTAAATTATCTGATATCATTTTATTA
>JBFHFI010000245.1:0-2767 GCA_041583675.1 Butyrivibrio sp.
AAAATAGAGCGAATACTAGAAATCTTATGCTATATGCAATAGATATTTTGGCAATTATAATCAGTTATGCAGGAGCTAGCTATATATGGCTTGGACTTATTAAAGGGTTTCGGGTGTTTCAAAGGTCTGAAGCGTTTGATAGCCTGGGTATATTGTTGTTCTCCTTTTTATTTGTAGTTTTTGTATTCAATATGAATAGAGACTTTATAAAACGTGGAATATTTGAAGAGCTTCTCTATTGTATGAAGATTAATCTCTTGTTTGCATCCGTGTATGCAATTTTCTTATTTATAAGGGGGGATATGGATCAGGCCTCTAGAGGTGTATATGTATTGGTTATCTTTATTAATACATGTATGATGTATGGTTTTCATTTGACGTTAAGAAACTATCTTATGAAATCTTATAAAAACAAGAAAAAAAACACACAACTATTTATTATAACAACTCAAGCAAGAGCAGAAGGAGTTTTGGAACAGCTGAATGATACCAAAGAATGTATGAATAGAATATGTGGAATGGCTATTGTTGATGCCAATATGCAAGGTAGAATGATACAGCATGTTCCAGTGGTTGCATCTTATGAAAATATGCAAAAATATGTAAAAGACGAATTTATAGATGAAGTATTTATAGATGTACCTTATTCAAGTGGCGTTTCTTTAAGGTCTCATATTATGGAATTTGAAAACATGGGTGTAGTGGTACATTTGAATATTGAGGTTTTGGAACGATTTGAAGATTTTAATAAATCCCTATCTATGTTAGGAGATATACCTGTAGTAACATTTGCTAATAATTTCTATGATGCTAATAAAATGTTAATTAAAAGACTTATGGATATAGTAGGGGCGTTGGTAGGCCTTGTACTTACAGGAATTACAATTGTATTTTTAGGACCAATATTAATAATAGAATCTCCAGGTCCCCTTTTGTTCAAACAAAAAAGAGTGGGAAAGAACGGTCGATATTTTTATGTATATAAATTTCGGTCCATGTACAAGGACGCAGAGGCACGGAAAAAAGAACTTATGGCCAAGAATGAGATGAAGGGGCATATGTTTAAGATGAGTGATGATCCAAGAATTACCAAGGTTGGTAAATTTATTAGAAAGACAAGTCTTGATGAGTTACCTCAATTCTACAATGTATTAATGGGAGATATGAGTTTAGTAGGAACAAGACCGCCTACGGTGGATGAATTTAAAGAATATGCAAGTTATCACAAACGTAGACTGAGTACCAAGCCTGGAATTACAGGAATGTGGCAGGTAAGCGGGCGTAGTAATATAGATGATTTTGAGGAAGTTGTAAAGTTGGATCTTCAATATATTGATAATTGGAGTATTGGACTTGATATAAAAATATTATTAAAGACCATCGCTGTTGTATTTCGGCGAGGAGGGGCAAAGTAGGTTATGAGACATATATTTATAATAGGGTCAAAGGGAATACCGGCAAATTATGGAGGGTTTGAGACTTTTGTAGATCAATTGGTAACAAATCAACGGTCAAAAGAAATTAAGTATCATGTGGCATGTATGGCTAATGATCAGAAAGAATTTGAATATCGTGGTGCGCATTGCTTTAATGTAAAAGTGCCAGAAATCAAAGCGGCAAAAGCGGTATATTATGATATGGCAGCGTTTGCCTATTGTAATAAATATATTAGAAGACACAATATAGATAATCCGATTATATATGTACTTGCATGTAGAATAGGACCTTTTTTATGGAAGTATTCCAATCAGTTAAAAAAGCTAGGTGGAACCTTATATCTGAATCCTGATGGACATGAATGGAAACGAGAGAAATGGAATAAATTAATACGTAAATATTGGAAAGTATCAGAAAAATATATGGTAAAGCATGCAGATCTTGTCATATGTGATTCTGTAAATATAGAAAAGTATATTCAAAAAGAATATAGTGCATATCAACCAAAAACAACCTATATTGCTTATGGTGCTGATGTTAATCAATCTAAAATGACGGATGCATCAAAGGAATGGATAGAGTGGTGCGAGAAAAATCAGGTTCGAGCAAATGAATATTATTTGATTGTTGGAAGATTTGTTCCAGAAAACAATTATGAAACGATTATTACAGAATTCGTACATTCGAATACAGATAAGGATCTTGTTATTATTACAAATGTTGAAAAGAATAAATTCTATAATGATTTACGAGAAAGAACTGGATTTGAACAAGACACAAGAGTGAAATTTGTTGGAACGGTATATGACAAAGAATTATTAAAGAAAATAAGAGAAGAAGCCTATGGTTATTTTCATGGACATGAAGTTGGAGGAACCAATCCTTCACTATTAGAAGCCTTAGCATCTACTAAATTAAATCTATTACTGGATGTGGGATTTAATAGAGAAGTTGCTGAAGAGGGAGCAATGTATTGGACAAAAGAAACTTCAGATTTAGCTAAAGTTATTTCTGACACAGATGGCTTAACTTCAGATCAAATATTAGAAATAAGTATAAAAGCAACTCAAAGGATTAAAGATCATTATACTTGGATGTATATAGTCGAGGAATATGAGAGATTTTTTAGGAGAGAAAAATGATAATCACGCAAACACCTTTTAGGATGTCTTTTTTTGGGGGCGGTACAGATTTTCCGGGATTTTATAATGAACATGGAGGCTCTGTATTATCAACAACATTTGATAAATATTGTTATGTTAACGTTAGACATTTACCAAGATTTTTTGAATATTCCACGGAATTAACATATTCAAAAATTGAAAAAATT
>JBFHFI010000246.1:0-2560 GCA_041583675.1 Butyrivibrio sp.
GAAAAATTAGAAGAAATATACACGGTGTTATTATGGAACAACATAGGCTCGGCAAAAGAAAGGCTTAAAGAGCTGGAATATGAAACGGTAACGGAAGATGGTAGCAAAAATGATTTTACAATTTACTATGAAGCTATAGGTGAAAAAAATCAGAAAATATCCGTAAAATTAAATATTCATTATGATGAAATAACAAATGAACCATATTACCAAATTGCATCTTGGAAATTATCCAATGTAGAGTTGCCAATTTATGAAGAAAAAACTTTTGATTTGTGGGAAGGATTAGATAACAATGAAAATCATTGATATACTTAAAAAAGCCGTAGAAAATAAGGCATCAGACATTTTCATTATAGCGGGACGCCCATTATCATACAAAATAATGGGTAATATACTATCTTATGATGATGTACCTTTTAGTGCAGAGAATACATTTGAAACAATATATAATATATTCAAAATGGCAAATAAAGATATAGAAGAGTTGTCACAAGATGGAGATGTTGACTTCTCTTTTTCATTGCCCCAACTAGGAAGATTTAGGGTGAGCGCATACAAACAAAGAAATTCTTTTGCTGCTGTAATCAGAGTTGTAATGTATGATTTGCCAGATCCTGAAGAACTAAGAATTCCTGGAATGGTTATGGATTTATATAAGAAAAATCGAGGGCTAGTATTAGTAACTGGACCTGCAGGAATTGGAAAATCTACAACATTGGCATGTATAATAGACAAAATTAATTCGGAAAGAAATTGTCATATAATGACATTTGAGGACCCTATTGAATTTATACATAAACATAATAAATCCATAGTGAGCCAAAGGGAAATAGAAACGGATACGAAGTGTTATATAAATTCATTGAGATCATCCTTAAGACAGGCCCCTGATGTTATGTTAATAGGAGAAATGCGTGACCTAGAAACAATTGAAATAGCTTTGACTGCTTCAGAAACAGGGCATTTAGTGCTTTCCTCCTTACATACAACTGGAGCTGCTAATACAATAGACCGAATAATAGATGTATTTCCATCTAATCAACAGCAACAGATACGCATACAGCTTTCTATGCAGCTTCGTGCAGTGGTTTCTCAACAATTGATACCATCTCAATCTTGTGGTAGAGTTGCAGCGTTTGAAGTTATGATTGTAAACAATGCTGTTTCTAACTTGATTAGAGAATCCAAGGTACATCAGTTAAACAGTGTGATACATTCTTCAGAAGATATGATGTCAATGGATGATAGTATCCTTAAATTATATGAAGAAGGACTTATAACCAGAGATGATGCCATAAAGTATTCCTTCGACTCCAGCACAATTATTAGAAAACTGAAAAATTAATAAAAAACCACTTAATTATGAACATGCTCCTGTCAAGGAGCCATTGGAAATGACTAAAAATTTCTTTTAAAAAGGTCAACTAATTTCTTACATTTAACATTTAAACTACCTCTATTTGAATATATACATTATAAAGTATATATATTTGAAAGTTTAGCAGAAAATGCTTATCCCCATTTTCCAATCAATAATTATATTTATTTAGGTGTTTTATTTTTCAAAAAGCAACTCACGTTCAATATCGATATGTTTGATATGAAATTTGTAGTTACAAAATTTATAATTATTCATTAATTATCTTGCTGGAGTGGGGATAATAAAAGGACATACCCTAGTATATTCACAAATAAAATTTGTGCTACTAGTATGTACAAATATATGTTTTTTAATGTGATATAGGACTGTACTTTACTTTGCACACCATAAAAAAATATGCTCCAAGGGGAGCATATCATTATTAGAGGGTTTAATATTCGTATTGTTTTGTATAATATTTGCTATCTATTAACTTATTTGTATATTCAATGACTCTTGGTGAATATGATTGTTTAGCCGAGGAAGCAACCGTACTATCCAATAGTTTCCATTGATTGCCGTCAAAATACATTTCATTTAATACAATCCATCCTGTTTCTTTTGTATATATTTCATTCCATGCATGGAATGCACTCAGATTAGAGGAATAACCTGTAACGAGTTTTGTAGGAATTGATTGAGATCTGAGCATGGACGCCATAAGCGAAGCATAGTCAAAACATATTCCCTTATTTGTACTTAATATTTCATCTACCTTTGGCAAATAACCACTTGTAACAGATTTTGCTTTTTCAGTATCGTATTTTATGTTTGATATTATGTAATCATAAATTACATCTATTTTTTCAATTGCATCTGTCTTTCCCTCAGTTAATTCTGCTGCTTTTTTTACTGCCTCACTGCTATCAGTATAATTTACCAATTGATTAGAAACTAGAAAAGGTGAATTTTCATCAACTAGAGTTACTTCTAAATTTACTGTTTGTTTTATGCAGTATTTATTACCTGAGATATTTTCATAAATGCCAATTTTATAATTGCCGTTTCCCAGCTGAAGAGGATATATATCAAATTCTCCCTTATTATTTAAATCATAAGTATATTTTTCAGTACCTTTTGTAATCATAACCTTCAGATTTTTGCTTGTTTCTTTTAAGTATCTTATACTTACGTATC
>JBFHFI010000247.1:0-2541 GCA_041583675.1 Butyrivibrio sp.
ATACGATTGTAATTAACAAAAATCTTGACATTATTAAGTTCCTTGATTATAATATTTAAATTAATTAAAAAAGAATTAACATCGAATTATCATATTATATTAATTCCTTAATACAATGAATTATACATCTTTGAGCTTACATAAAATAATATGTATAATAAAATGCATTAATTTTGTAACAAGCAACATTATTAAAAGGAGCAATATTATGAAGAATAATGAAACTTTGATTACAGCAGAGGGTTTAGAAGAATTAAAAAGCGAGTTGGAAGTTTTAAAGCTAGTTAAAAGAAAAGAGATATCTGAGAAAATTAAGGTAGCTTTAGCTTTCGGAGACATAAGTGAGAATTCTGAATATGATGAAGCAAAAAACGAACAGGCAAACGTTGAAAACCGTATTGCTAGATTAGAACAAATGATAAAAAGTGCAAAAGTAATAAAAGAAGCAAAAAGAAAAGGTATTGTTAGCATAGGTTCAAAAGTTCAAATAAAAGATTTGGAATTTGATGAGACTATGGAGTATACTATAGTAGGTTCAGCGGAAGCAGATCCTTTTAAGGGAAAAATTTCAAATGTTTCACCCTTGGGAAAAGCTCTTTTAGAGAAAAAAATAGGAGATATAATAGAAGTTGCATCTCCGGCTGGAGATATGATAAAATATGAAATATTAACAGTTTGATTCAAAAATTACAAAATATTTAACAAATGATAAGGTGGTGTTGAGATTGAACGAGCAACAAAGTTCAGGAGATTTAAGGCAGGTAAGGGTAGACAAATTAAAGGATCTTATAGACGCAGGAAGAGACCCATACAAAATTTCTAAATATGAAGTAACTTCCAATTCACAATACATTAAAGACAACTATGAAGAGATGGAAGGGAAATTTGTTTCTATTGCAGGAAGAATAATGTCAAAAAGAGGTCAAGGAAAAGTTGGCTTCTATGATGTACAAGATCAACTTGGGAGAATACAATTTTTTGCTAAAATGGATACAATCGGAGAAGAAGAGTATGCTTGGCTGAAAACTTACGATATTGGTGATATTGTTGGTGTTAAAGGTGAGGTATTTAAAACAAAGATGGGCGAAATCTCCATAAGAGCTGAAGAAGTTTTACTTTTATCTAAATCTTTACAGACTCTTCCTGAAAAATTCCACGGCCTTAAAGATACAGATATAAGATACAGACAAAGATATGTAGATTTAATTGTTAATCCAGAAATTAAAGATGTATTTTTAATGCGTAATAAAATCATAAGAGGCATAAGAGAATATTTGGACGGAGAAGGATATCTAGAAGTGGAAACACCAATACTCAGTCCAATAGCAGGTGGAGCTAATGCAAGACCGTTTGTTACTCATCATAATACATTGGACATAGACATGTACATGCGTATTGCAAATGAACTGTACTTAAAGAGATTAGTTGTGGGCGGATTAGGTGATGGCGTTTATGAAATGGGTAAAATGTTTAGAAACGAAGGAATGGACGCAAATCACAATCCTGAGTATACTTCTATAGAAATATACAAACCATATGCTGATTTTAATGACATGATGACTTTGACAGAAAATATCGTTGCTTTTGTTGCAATGAAAGCTAGAGGAACAACTAAAATAGAGTTCCAGGGTAAGGTTATAGATTTTACTCCTCCTTGGAGAAGGGTAAAAATGCAAGACATGGTAAAAGAATACGCAGGCGTTGATTTTGATTTGATTAATACAGATGAAGAAGCCATAGAAGTTGCAAAACAAAAGGGAATTGAAATTAAACCTTTAATGACAAGAGGCCATATAATAAGCATCTTGTTTGAAGAGTTCTGTGAAGAACATCTAGAGCAGCCTACATTTGTAACTCATCATCCTGTAGAAATATCACCACTTGCAAAAAGAAATGTTGAAGATCCTAGAGTTACTGACAGATTTGAAGCATTCGCTAATACATGGGAATTAGCAAATGCATTTTCAGAGTTAAATGACCCTATAGATCAAAGAGAAAGATTTGAAGCACAAGTAAAACAAAAAGAAGCTGGGGATGATGAAGCACATATGATGGACAATGACTTCATTAATGCCATTGAAGTAGGCCTTCCTCCAACTGGTGGCCTTGGAATAGGAGTAGATAGAGTAATAATGCTTATTACCAATCAGCCAAGCATAAGGGATATTATATTATTCCCAACAATGAAGCTAGTAGATTAATTAGTTTATACTTTTATATAATAGAAGAGAGTCGTATTTTACGACTCTCTTCTATTATATAATTTCCTTAAATTGTAATTTAATTATTCAACAAAAGGCCTTGACAAACAAGGGTTACAATGCTAAACTAGCTAAGTTGCCTCAAACGAAGGCAGAACAGAAACAAAGAAAAAAATGGTAGTTGACAACACATATAAGGTGTGGTAGACTATGAAAGTTGTTCCAAAGAAATAAAGCCAAGAAAAATGAACAAAAGATGAATAAAAAAGTTCTTGACAAGGAATAATAAACATGGTAGACTATCAAAGCTGTCTTAAGGGGCAGCAAGTCAAGAAAAATG
>JBFHFI010000248.1:0-2486 GCA_041583675.1 Butyrivibrio sp.
ATATTGAAGATACCAGAATCAGTATTTAACATCCATAAGTAAATTACAGCAGCAGATGCCATTGCAACATATTTAGGCATGAAAACAATTGCTCTCATAATTGAGAAACCTCTTGATAATCGGTTGAAAACAAGGGCCAATAAAAATCCTCCAATTATGGTGATCAATAACTCACCAAGAGAATAGAGCATGGTAACTTTCAAAGAATTTAAGAGGTATTTTGTTCCTGAACCAGTAAAAAGCCATTTCCAATTTTTAAATCCAACATATGAGTAATTATCATTTAATAAGTTCCAATTGGTGAAACTGATTTGAACTAATTTGCAGATTGGATAATATGTAAAAATAATAATTAGAATCAAAGCTGGAAGAGTGCAAGAAAAATCTTGCCATTTACCTATAGTTTTAGGTGAAATTCGTTCTTTGTTTTTCATTGATTTTCCTCTAATCTGAAAAAATTGGACACTTTTTTGGAGTGCCCAATTTACTAAAATACTAAATTAGTTATCGCCCAAGACTTCATCCATTTCTTCTACCATGTCAGCAATGTTGTCTGAAATGCTTGTTTTTTCAACATAGAATTCACTTAGGTAATTTCTCCAAATAGAAGCCAATTGATTCCATTGTGGATTTTGAATACGTGGATTGATGTAATCAAGATTGTCGAATATAGCTTTGAATTCTGGTTTCATTGCTAAGAAATCTTCAGCCTTTTTGGTCTCAAGAACACTCTTTCTAGTTGGTATGTAACCTGTACCAATTGCCCACTGCATGTTTACGTCTGGTGAGCATAGGTATGATAGAAATTGCCAAGCAGCATTTTTGGTCTGTTGATCATTTTTTGTAGGTATCAGAAGAACACATCCACCAATCTCTTGATTTTTTGTCATTCCAGCTGGTAACCAAGACATTCCAACATCAAAACCTTTGCAGTTATCAACATAAGTATTGTATAGAGATGAAGTATGTATTACAGAGAATGCTTTTCCATCATAAAAAGTTTGACGCATGGAAGATGAAGCATCTTGTCCTACTGCAAAGTAGGCATAGTCCTTATCAATCCAATTGCGAATTTCTTTTGTAACTTTCATTGAAGCATCACTGCCAAGATCTGTTGTTATGCCGTCAGGATTAACAATGTTGACACCATTGTTTAAGAATAGAGTTTCGAAGTACCAGTTATCCCATCCAGGAATGATTGTTCCCCAAGTTTTAACTGTTCCATCAGCATTGAATTCAGCTGCTTTAGATAGAAATTCATCCATATCACTGAACTTAGCAGGTATTGAGATGCCTTTTTCTTTAGCCATCTGTTTGTTGTAATACATGATCTGGGTTGAAATTAAGAAAGGAAGTGATACCTGTTGACCTTCATAGGATGAAGCTTTGATCAAACCTTCTCCAAAGTCATTGATATCAAAATCTGTAGCTTTAATATAAGGGCTGAGGTTTTCACATAAACCACTTGCTCCATATTGTGCAACATAAGGTGTGTTAGCAACTACAAGTGCAGGGAGACCTGTTCCAGCAGCTTGAGCTGCTACTAGAGATTCGTTTACTGTTGCATAATTTCCAATGTATTCAGCTTTAACAGTTATCATGTCTTGGCTGTTATTGAAGTTATCTACAATCTCTGTTACAAGAGGACTGTATTGGTTCTCAAGAGCATGCCACCATGTAATTTCAATTGGTGATGTAACGGCATATTTGTCCTTACTTTCGACAGTCATTTTATCTGGAGAAGTGGTTTCTTTACTGCCACTTGCGGAGATAAATCCGATGCACATAGCTGAACATAGAGCTACAGTTAACAATTTTTTTTTCATAATTTTCTCCAAAATTAAAAATAAATTAAGCAATTTTAAATAAAATTAAACACCATAATCTTATTATTTATTCAATTTCCTTCTCTAATTAATAGGATAAGTCATTTATTATTGGAATGCAAGGAAAATAAATATACTAAATAGTTGTTAATGTTATATAATGAGTTATTAAAATTAAACAAAGTTAAACAAATAATAGTATAGAATTCATTTAAAATTCCTTTTCTTTGTGTGGAATATATAAAAATGCACATAAATAAATTGTAAAAAAATTATAATCGGAATATTATTTGGAAATAAAATTATAAAGAGCTTAACTTTTGTTATATTCTTTTGTGTCTTCAGTATTGATGATACTGTAGATCTTTAATTTGGAATTAGAAAGATCACGGTCTGAGGAAGGATATTTATTATGAAAGCAAAAAAAATTACTTTATCTGATATAGCTAAGGATACAGATGTTTCGTCCGCAGCTGTTTCTATGATTTTAGCAAATAAAAATATAGATAGATTTTCAAATGAAACTATTCAAGAGGTCAGAGAAAGTGCAAAACGGCTGGGGTATGTAAAAAAGAAAAAAGGTAATAATAAGAAAAAGTTGATACTCTTGGTGGCACCAACAATTGTAAATCCTTATTACTCCACAATAATTCAAGCAAT
>JBFHFI010000249.1:0-2378 GCA_041583675.1 Butyrivibrio sp.
CATTGAAATTCAATTACACCTCTGCACCGCCGGCTAGTGGAAGTACAGGAAACTTTGAATTAAGCGATGTTCTTACTAATGCACAGGCTGATGATGGGCCTTATGGTAGTAAATCACTTGAAACTTTAACTGCAAAAAGTGGATTAACAGTGCCTATGATAATGAAATCTTTAGGTCTTTTTCCTATAGACGCTTCACATGGAGGAGATGTATTTCAAATTAGAAACAATCTTGAAAGAATTCCATTTTCTGGTGGCAATTGGTTCACTGGGTCCTCTGCCGGCGTTTTTGCCCTCTCTTTGACCTAC
The DNA here is from genome assembly GCA_041583675.1 of Butyrivibrio sp. GTDB lineage: Bacteria > Bacillota > Clostridia > Lachnospirales > Lachnospiraceae > Eshraghiella. The sequence continues at coordinate 309 of JBFHFI010000249.1, forward strand.
GCTCGTTTCTACAGCAACAATAGCGTGGGGTTCCGGGCGGCTTTCGTTTTATAATTCGGGCACTGTGTTCTGATTAGGTCGATGAGAATCGACCCTTAAACCGATATTTTATATCGAAAAACAATATAAAAAAACATTTTATGATAAATTAAAGATGGTGATTTCAGTGGAAGAATTAAAAGTACTTCAAAAAACTTATGACATGATACAGTATGGATATCAAGCAATATCTCAATTTCCAAAATCAGAAAAGTATGCACTTGGAACAGATATGAAAAAGTGTATGCATAAAATTCTGGAATTGGTAATTACGTGTCACAAAAAGTATTACAAAAAAACAACTCTTTATGAATTAGATGTGGAAGTTACAAAGCTTAAAGCTTATACAAGATTAGCAAAAGACCTTGGATTTTTGCCTTTCAAAAAGTATGAAATTTGGTCAGGGTTTAATGTTGAAATTGGTAAGATGGTAGGTGGATGGATTAAATCAGCAAAGCAATAAGCTTTTTGGGAATAAACCGTAGCAAGGTGGCAATTGGAACAATGGGTCCTCTGCCGGCGTTTTTGCCCTCAATTTGAACAACAATCGTAATAACAGCAACAACAATGTGGGGTTCCGGGCGGCTCTGCTCTCAATAGCAAGTAGTTGTAGACCTAATGGGTTTACATCCAAGCGTGAGACGTAAAGGGGTTTATTTCCATGCCGACAAGGCAAAAAATATATTAGTTATGGCTGCCGATAGTAATCTTTGGATGAGGTCCGCATAACATAACAGATTATATGGAGATACAAATGGCTAAGCAAATAAAAAATGTATATGAAATTTTATGTACTTATGAAAATCTGTATGAAGCATATTTAAAAGCTAGAAAAAATAAAAGATATAGAGAAGAAGTTCTTAACTTCTCATTTAATGTGGAAGAAGAAATTCTAGAAATAATAAAAGAATTAAAAAATCATTCATATAAGGTTGGAAATTACAGAGAATTTTATGTATATGAGCCAAAACAAAGGTTGATTATGGCACTGCCTTTTAAAGATAGAGTTATTCAAGGGGGTATATATCAATTGTTAAATCCTGTGTTTGATAAAACATATATTTTTGATAGTTATGGTTGCCGAGTAGGAAAAGGAACTTTAAGAGCTGTACAAAGGCTTCATTATTGGTTAAAACAAGTAGGAAAGAAAGAAGAAAAATATTACTATTTGAAGTTAGATATTGCTAAGTATTATTATAGGATAGACTATGAAGTATTAATAAATATTCTTAGTAAGAAAATCAAAGATGATGAAATGCTGCAGCTTTTAGAAATAATAATTACTCATGATAGTAACTTATTCGGATTAAAAACAGATGGTGATATTACTAATCCTGAGGATAGAATTTCAGGTAAAGGAATACCAATTGGAAACCTTACATCACAGATGTTTGCAAATTTATATTTAAATGAGCTAGATCAATATTGTAAGAGGACATTAAGTATTAAATATTATGTAAGATATATGGATGATATTATAATACTGTCTAATGATAAGAAAAAGCTTCATGAATATAAAGAGTTAATCCAAACATTCTTAGAAGAAAAATTAAAATTAAATTTAAATAAGAAAACTACCATTAGACCTATTTCTCTTGGCATTGAACTTGTTGGGTATAGATTATGGCCAACACATGTAAAACTAAGAAAATCCACATCTATGAAAATGAAGAAAAGACTTAAATATGTAAAGAAACAATTTGAAAGAAATGAGCTCCCTTTTGAGAAAGTAAATGCAACTGTCCAGTCTTATATGGGAATATTGAAACATTGTAATAGTTATAGACTTCAAAGTAAAATATTTGATGAGCTGACTTTTACAAAGAAAAGTAACATAGAGCAATAACGAAAGGCGATATAAAATATCGTCTTTTGTTATTATATATCAAATTAAGCTTTATTCTCCTTAAAGTTGTTACAATTCCCTTAAAAAGCGATACAAGGGAGTTGTAATTATGATTAAAATTCATTTATCAAGATTACTAGGTGAAAAAAGATGGACACAAGCTGACCTTTCAAGAAAGACAGGCA
>JBFHFI010000250.1:0-2342 GCA_041583675.1 Butyrivibrio sp.
ATCAAAAAGAAATTTAAAAAACAAACAAAAAGCTATTTTTCTTGATAGAGATGGAGTTATTAATAAATACAAAGGATTTCTAACAGATATAAAGGAGATGGAATTAATAGATGGAGCAGCTAAAGCGATAAAAGAAATTAATTCAAGTGAGTATTTAGCAATTATTATAACAAATCAGCCAATTATAGCAAGGGGAGAAGTTGATTGGGATGAATTAAGTGAAATACATAATAAGATGGAAACTTTGATTGGTGAGGAAGGTGCATATATAGATGATATATTTATATGTCCTCATCATCCAGATACTGGATATGAAGGAGAACGTAAGGAATATAAAATCGAATGTGAATGTCGAAAACCAAAGCCGGGGTTAATTCTTGAAGCAAAAGAAAAATATAATATTGATCTAGAAAATTCATGGATGGTAGGGGATCACATTAGAGATGTTCATGCGGGGAATAATGCAGGATGTAAAACTGGCTTATTAGGTCAATCTCTTGATTCGGATTTTGTGGATTTATCTGATTTTGTCAAAAAAATATTATCTGGAAAGGGTAAATAATATGAGTGAAATATTATCAGAATTAATTCAAAGATATCCAAAACTATCAAATGTAGAATATGATATAAAAAAAGCGTATGAAGTTCTAAATAATTGTTATATTGACGGTGGAAAATTACTAATTGCAGGAAATGGTGGAAGCTGTGCTGATTCGGAACATATATGTGGAGAACTAATGAAATCATTTACTAAAAAAAGACCATTAGAAAAAGACCTTTATGAAAATATGATCCAAATTGATGCAAATTTGGCAAATGAAATATATCCTCTTTTAGAAGGTGCGTTGGCGGCAATATCTTTAACAAGCAATTCATCATTAGCTACTGCTGTTTCAAATGATACTGGTGCAGAATTGGTTTTTGCACAACAAATTATTGGAATTGGAAATAAAAATGATGTGTTTTTAGGGATTTCAACTTCTGGAAATTCTAAAAATATACTTACTGCTACATTGGTGGCAAAAGCAAAAGGAATGAAAACAATTGCATTAACGGGTAAAGATGGCGGAAAACTTAAAGACTTAGTTGATGTTGCAATTGTTGTACCTGAAAATGAGACATATAAAATACAAGAACTGCATATGCCTATTTATCATGCGCTATGTTTGATGCTTGAAGATAGATTTTTTTAGAGGAGATTATTATGAAAGTTTTAGTAACCGGAGCAGGTGGAATGGTAGGATCACATATGGTAGAAATATTATATAGTGAAGGTATAGATGTAATTGGAACATATTACAAACCAACAACCAATATTAAAGAATTAAATCCTAAGATAAAAATGATAGAATGTGACATTAGGTATAGTGATACCATTGAATCTGTTATTAAAGATTTTTTACCTGATCAAATTTTCCATTTAGCGGCACAGAGCTATCCAACAGTATCGTGGGAGAAACCATATGAAACCATTGACATTAATGTGAATGGAACAATTGCTGTTTTTGAATCAATAAAAAAAGCAAGGAAAGATAATGTGAATTATGATCCAGTAGTTGTAGTGGCTTGTTCTAGTGCGGAATACGGAGCGACTTTGGATAAATTAGAGGAGCCGAAAGTAAAAGAAACTGCAGAATTACTTCCGTTACATCCATATGGAGTATCAAAAGTTGGGCAGGATTTACTTTCTTTTCAATATTTTGCAAATGATAATATAAAGACAATTAGAGCTAGAATATTTAATACTACAGGAACAAGAAAAGTTAATGACGTAACTTCTGATTTTACAAAAAGAGCGATAGAACTCGAAAAAACTGAAAATGAGAAAAAAACACTTAGAGTTGGCAATATAAATACACGTCGTGCTATAATGGATTTTAAAGACTTGATTTCAGGGTTAAGGCTATTGGCGGAAAAAGGGAAATATGGTGAAGCGTATAATATTTCTGCAGAGAAAGACTGTAAAATTAGTGATATTATAGAGTCAATTGAAAAAGAATTGAACGTTAAATATGAATTATTCGTTGATCCACAATTGATACGACCTACAGATGAAAAAATAATTATTGGTGATGTGAGTAAAATCAAAAAAGATACAGGATGGAAACAAAAGATATCATTAGAACAAACTATTAAAGAAATGTTGAATTACTGGAAAACAGTGAGTTGATAAAAAAGAGGTGCTAATTTCTGTGGCTAAAAATTTTATTTGCAGTAAAAAGAAAATTATATTATTTGTATTAGGAATTATTTTTATTCTATTATTATTACTTGATTTAGCAAATTTTGCAATAGCAATATATTTAGGTGTGTTGCTTTGTTTGTCGTTTGAAAAACCAAAT
>JBFHFI010000251.1:0-2257 GCA_041583675.1 Butyrivibrio sp.
CCTGCCCAGTTCTTAGAGATTCAAATCTTGCTCCTGATGGAAAGTCAGGTTTAATAGTAAGTACTCTTATGGACTATAATCTAGTAAAAATAATTGATGAAGAGGGCTGGCATAGGGAGTTTAAAGAATTTTCTGTTGAAACAATCTTAAAAACTTTAGGGGCTGAAATCATTGATGAGATTGAAGAAAAAACTATGGATCATATTTGCTCATCCCCAATAGATATTGAAAAAAGAACGGGTAATTCTGAGGGAGCAATAACTGGATGGTCATTTTTAAATGAAAATATGCCGGCAGAAGACAGATTCCCTATGATTAGAAAATCCTCAAGCACACAAAGACCAGGAGTGTTTCAAGCAGGCCAGTGGACGTTTAGTCCTTCAGGTCTTCCAATTAGCATATTAACTGGTAAGATGGCTGCCGATGATGCATTAGCTGAACTTAAAAAAGAAAACAAAAGGGAGTTATAGAAATGGAATACATAAATATTCTTATAATTATTGCTGGCCTTATATCTAGTCGGATGCTTTTCTATAAGTTCCCAAATATTGGAGATGAAACATCTAGTGTGGAAAATATTAAAGTTTCTATAATAATACCGGCAAGAAATGAAGAGTCAAATCTTCCTAATTTGTTACAGGATTTAAAAGAGCAAGATTATAGTGGATTTGAGATTATATGTGTTGATGATTGTTCTTGTGATAAAACATTTGAAATAGCAAGTGATTTTAAGGCTAAAGTAATTAAAGTAGAAGAAAAACCCGAAGGATGGGTGGGTAAATCCTGGGCATGTCAGCTTGGAGCAAATAACTCAACTGGTGATGTCCTTGTTTTTATGGATGCAGATGTTAGGCTCTCCAAAAGGGGAATAAGAAAAATCATTTCCTCCTACATAAAAAATGGGTGCACAATATCTGTTCAACCTTTTCACATGATGCAAAAGAGATACGAGAATCTTTCTCTTGTGTTTAACATAATGCAAATAGCTGCATACGGCCTTGGTCTTCCCTTTAACCACAAAAATGTTGGACTTTATGGACCATTAATAATAATTAATGCAGATACATATAAAACTATTGGTGGTCACTCAAGTATTAGAAAGAGCATTGTAGATGATGTGGCCCTAGGTAGGCTTTTAACTAAGAATGGTATTCCATTTAAAACTTTTATTGGAGATGAAGATATCTCTTTTAGAATGTATGGTGATGGATTTAGGTGCCTTATACAAGGCTGGACTAAGAATGTTGCAACAGGTGCGGTATCCACATACGCATACCTTGTTATACTAGTAAGCCTTTGGATGACTTCTGCTGCCGCCATCTTTTTTTATATGCTTATTGCACTAATAGATGAAAATCCAATGCTATCCATATTATATTTATTTTTATATATTATTTGGGTTATTGAAATTAAAAGAGTTTCATATAGGCTTGGTAATTTTCGAGTTACAAATATAATATTCTTTCCTATATACGTATGGTTCTTTATCTTTTTATTTGCAATTTCAATGGTTAAAAAAGTATTACATATTAAAGTCACCTGGAAGGGTAGAAAAATAGAGGCGGAGAAATAGATATGCAAATTTTATATTTTCCTCAGTGGATTACAATTTTAATTTGTTTTGTATTATGGCCAGTTTACCAATTTATTGGGGCATTCATTGCTCTTAAAATGGATAAAAACCAATTGGATAGTAATAGATCTTTGTATAAAACAAGAAACTGGGAAAAAGATGGGTATATATATAATCATATATTTAAGGTAAAAAAATGGAAAAAATATCTTCCTGATGGTGGTGGGTTTTTAAAAAATTCTTTTAAAAAAAGCAAACTAGAAAATACATCCTATGAAAATTTGCAAAAATATTTGATAGAATCATGCAGAGCCGAGCTTACTCACTGGATTGCAATAATTCCCTTTTGGACATTTGGAATATTTTCTCCACCAAGAGTAATCTTCTACATGTTTATATATGCAATCATCGCTAACATACCTTGTATAATAGTTCAAAGATACAATAGACCAAGAATAATAAAATATTTAAATGCAATTAAGCAAAGAGAATCAATTAAGGAGGAATAAAAAATGAAAGCAATTTTTGAAGAAACTATAATAGCAGAATCAAATGATACTATTGTAGTTGAAGGTAATCATTATTTCCCTGCAGAAAGTGTAAAAAAGGAATATCTGGTTGAAAGCTCAGCTAAAAGTACTTGCCCTTGGAAAGGTGAGGCTAGCTATTTTAGCGTGAAGGTAA
>JBFHFI010000252.1:0-2052 GCA_041583675.1 Butyrivibrio sp.
CATTGGATTAAGTTTTAGTTCAAATATTGGATACAATACCCCTGCTGCAATTGGAATCCCCATAATATTATAAAAGAATGCCCAAAATAAATTCTCTTTAATATTTTTAATCACTTTTTTACTAAGCGCAATTGCCCCTACAACATCCATAAGGTCATCCTTCATTAAGACTATGTCTGCGCTTTCAATTGCAATATCTGTTCCTGCTCCAATGGCAATTCCTACATCTGCTGACATCAGTGCTGGGGCATCATTTACCCCATCTCCAACCATGGCTACTTTATACCCTGCGTTTTTTAATTTGATAATTTCTCTTTGCTTTTCCCCTGGTAACACCTCAGCAATTACTTTATCAATTCCCACTTGATTCTGAATTGCTTTTGCAGTCACACTATGGTCCCCTGTCAGCATAACAACTTGAATTCCCGCTTTTTTCAAAGCATTCACCGCTTGTTTACTATTTTCTTTAATGGGATCTGCAACTCCAATGATTCCTATGATTTTTCTATCCAAAGCAAATATCATAGGTGTCATGCCCTTATCCACAATCTGTTTTATTTCCGAATCCTGTATAGGCTCAATATATATATTTTCTTGATTCATTAACTTTAAATTTCCAGCCAAATATATATTATTATTAATTTCACCTTTGATCCCCTGTCCAAATATTGCATGAAATTGTTTCACTGGTTGCAGTTCTATTTTCTCAGTTTCACTTTTTTGTATAATTGCTTTGGCAAGTGGATGTTCACTTCCTGTCTCAAGAGATGCTGCTATCATCAATAGTTCTTTTTCCGTTAATCCATATGCTTTTATAGACATAACCTTTGGATTCCCTTGAGTTATAGTTCCTGTTTTATCTAAAACAACGCAATTTATATTATGTGCTGTTTCCAAAGCCTCCCCAGAACGAATTAAGATGCCATTCTCTGCTCCTTTTCCTGTTCCTACCATAATTGCTACCGGCGTCGCCAATCCCAAAGCACATGGACAAGATATAACCAATACAGCAATTGCTATTGACATAGCAAATTCAACTTCTGCCCCTGCCAGTAACCATACTCCACCTGATAATAAGGCAATGCCGATTACAATAGGTACAAAAATTCCGGCTATTTTATCTGCAAGCCTTGCAATTGGTGCTTTACTAGAAGAAGCTTGTTCTACAAGTTTAATAATTCCGGCTATGGTGGTATCTTCCCCTACTTTAGTTGCCTTCGCTTTTATATAACCTGATTGATTTATAGAAGCCGATATTAATTGGTCGCCCACTGTTTTTTCAACTGGAATGCTTTCTCCCGTAATTACAGACTCATCAAATACTCCATTCCCTTCTATAATTACTCCATCAATGGCTATGGATTCTCCTGACTTCACAAGAAATACATCTCCTACCACAACTTGATCTGTCTTTATAATATATTCTTTATTTTCTCTAATTACAGTTACAGTTTTGGGTGCTAGTTTCATTAATTTTGCTATGGATTCTCCTGTTTTCTTTTTGGACCTTGATTCCATATATTTTCCTATTGTAATTAAAGTTAAAATTGTTCCTGCCGATTCAAAATACAAATCCCCACTATATTGATTCACCATAGCTATATTTTCATGTCCTAATCCATATCCAATGGCAAAAATAGAAATAATACCATACACAATGGCGGACATGGATCCAATTGCAACCAATGTATCCATATTAGGATTCCCCTTGAATAAAGTTTTAAATCCCATACTATAATATTTTCTATTTACATATAAAATAGGCAACAACAATAGAAATTGAACAAATCCATAAGTAATTGCATTTTCATATCCATGTAAATACATCATCTCAAATGTAGGCATTTGAATACCTATAAAAGAATAGATCATATGGCTCATAGAAACATACATCAAAGGTATCAAAAAAACAATAGATATTGTTAATCTATTTCTCATATTTTTAGCTATTTGTGTTGCCTCCCCAATAGATTCCTGTTCCATGGATTTATGATTTTCAAGTGTAGCACCATACCCTGAATTTTGCACACGATTCATAATATCTGTTGCCCC
>JBFHFI010000253.1:0-1994 GCA_041583675.1 Butyrivibrio sp.
AGTTGATTATCAACAACTTTTGTATCTATTTTCTTTTCTTCTCTCATATAATTTAAATAACTTTTTATAGTGCATCCTACAAGATAATGTTGTATAAAATTCATCAATAAATTGAAATGAGTGAAAAGCTTTGCAAGTAATTTATCAAAACTGCATGGCTCCTCTTTCAATATTTTGTTAATTGCATCCATAATTTCGAGGACATTGTCTCTGTTGATTTTGATGACAGGATGAATATCATTTGAAGGAACAGCATGTGCTGCTATGTAATATGCTCCATTCAGTTTTTCTAGCATCTCCAACGTATCTAAATACTTTCCAACTTCATATAGGTAAGAGATTGGATGATTTGATAATATCTCTGATCCCACATATGCATCAGCCAGAAAATATACATTATCATCGGTTTTGAATCCATACATATTGTATGTATGTCCAGGTAAAGCAATCATAGATATTCCTTCTGGAAGTACATCTTCAGTCATCAATTCAGTTTTACATGGCTCAGCCCGTAGAAAAGGTAAACATAGTTCATGTGGAGGATTACCGCCAAATATAAATGAAGGTTCCAAGAATGTTGATATTGTTAGATCTATCTCTACTGCAGGGCAGTAGACTTTACATCCTGTTTGGTCTTTTAAGTAAGCAGCACCACCCATATGGTCTGCGTGAGAGTGTGATAAATAAATAGCTTCTAAGCTCCAGTCATAACTATTTATGACATCAAGAATCTTAATAGCAGCTTTTTTATTTTTACCAGAATCTAAAAGGACAACGCTTTTCTCTCCAGTTTTGTATAACACGACTCTATTTGTATCAATAAAATAATAAGTATTTCCTGATACTTTCTTAAATTCAAATTCCATATATTTACCTCTACTATGTATTTACCCATGATAGCAAATAAAGAAAATAGTTTTAAGGTGTATTTTAAGCAATAAAATGAATAATGATTGCTTTCCCAACGTCTTACTGCTAAATTAATTGTATAAGGAATGATTAATATGAAAACAATAGAATACTTGAAGTTAGAAGTTATACAACCTGGAATGCCAACATGCGACAAACAAACGCTGGAGTTATTCTCTACAGGACTTGTAAAACAGACATTGGCACCAATGGTATATTTCGGTCAAGCAAAAGTATATGACTATACAGTAGAAGAAAAAGACATCAAAGATTTTCTCTCTACAATCGATATAACCACTTGGAATGTAAACAAACAGAAGAACTCTCTGAACACATCATGGACATGCTTCATTAAATACTCTGATAATACCTCAATAAAGGACAGTGGCTACAGAACATTGAACATGGGCGAGGGATATACTGAATTCGATGATCAACTGCTTGAAATGATTCCATTCATAGAAAGACCTTGGTTGTTCAGTAAATAGTAGAATCCACAAAAGAGTGAATTATAATTTTTTATTCAGAGGCCTCCAATCTTCTAAAGGCTTTTTTTAATTTGAATCCCTTTTGTACAGTGGTGGTACTTTTGTAGACAAGAATTAATAAAAACAATTAAATGAATTGATGAAGCTTTATTCTTAGCTAGTTGATATTGAAAGATGTGGAAGATCCTATATTAGCTATTTAAGGAACTTGTCTTTCTGTTTCCTGTTGCCTAAATAAATCACTTTTTCCAAGAAGCGACAGACCTTGGTCTACAGCTAACAGTAAGACCAATAAAACTGAACTTGCTGACATATAAGATTTGATTTATGAAATGAAACAAGCTAATTATTATCACAAACATCCTTTGAAAATAGATTCGATGGATGCTTTTAGTTAAATAATTCCTAATCAAAACATTGTAATTTTTGTAATATTACCAATCTTCAAAAAAATAAATGTACAAAAAATCAAGAACAAATTTCAATATCAATTGAGTGGGCAATCATATTTTCATCTGTGCGATATTATATTCATCATACAGTTGCTTTATAGCCTGTGTCGTTTTGAATCCGTCAAAGGTTTGAATCTAATTGAAT
>JBFHFI010000254.1:0-1809 GCA_041583675.1 Butyrivibrio sp.
GTATTATTTCATACTCAGAATATTGTGTATTGAATACACTTAGAAGATAACCAGCAAATATAAAAACTGGCAAAATCAGATATATAAGACTATATTTTCTTATATTTATTTTATATATATAATATAGTACTAACAATAAAAAAATTGGTACCACAAAAAGCGGCATTTTTTGTTGAATCACAATCCCAATTATCCAACAAATTGCCGCTACCACAAACGGCCTTTTTATATTCTCACCACCTTAATAAGTAGGAATCTTATAGCTATTCAAAACAATATCCAAGTTTCTTTCAAATGGATTAATCAAAGAAAATGTTTCTCGAAATGAATAATCGCTAGATCCATCTACTAAAATTTGAACCTTATTCACTGTTGATAATTCACATAAAGAATTAACAATTGAATATATTGTAACCTTTGCTGATATATTTACTACTGTATTTAAAAATGATTTATCTAAATTCACATAACATATATTATCTTTTGTAGATACCCCTATTACTTTGAGATTTTCAGGAACTGTCCTTTGAGACCCTTCTATAGTGGGCCCTTGAATTAATTTATCAAGAATTACCATTTCAACAGACTTCTCTTTTACATAATACAACGTGGAAATTTCACCAATTAACATCTCTCCCGTTTCATCTGCATAATATATTTCAGTTTCTATTATATTGGTATTATTTTCAGTTATTGTTATATCCTCAACAAAGTCTTCTGCTGTCATATCTCCAATAATCTCCCCTACCGCATTTGTTAAGGGCTGACCTTCCACATTAAATTTAATTGCATTAATTTCAGGTATCTGAACCAATGTTTTAACAACGGATGCTCTTAATATAACTTCAGAAGTTGTACTCAAATCAAGATAGGAAGAAGAAAAGTTCATGCTTAGAACCTGATTATCCAAATCGTATGACTCCAACTCAATATTTTTAGGAATTGAACTCACATAATCGTTTGACTCGGATGTTTGTAAAGCCGTATACAATTCCTTAATAAGATTTAGTACCTTTGTTTCTTTGGGTATGTAATTATCTGTTACAAGACCATTACCTTCTGCCCCTTGATAATACATGGTATATCCACTTTCATATAGACTACTATCTTGTGAAGCACAACCAAAAGAAAAATATCCTATTAAAAGAACACCTATCAACATTAATATATTTTTTTTCATTATGCTTCACCTCCGTTTATATAATACAATGGGATTCTAATTGTAAAAGTAGAACCTTCATTTTCTTTACTATATAATTTAATGGTACCCTTATGCATCAAAATAACACTTTTTGTAATTGCCAATCCAAGCCCTGTTCCACCTGTTGATCTAGATCTTGCTTTATCCACTCTAAAAAACCTTTCAAATACATGTTCTATAAATTCCTGTGGTATCCCTATTCCAGAATCTGACACTTTAATAAAAAAGTACTTAAAATCCGCATTAATTGAAACACGCACCCAACCATTTGGATTATTATATTTAATTGCGTTTTCTATTAAATTGCTCACTGCTAATGTTATTTTTACTTCATCAATTTCAGCAATTACTGGTCGGAAACTCTCAAAAACAAGTTCTACATTTTTTTCCTGTGCAATTGGTTTTAATCTTTTTAATACAAGTTCTATAAGCTCATTCATATTAACTGATGCAATATTTAAACCTGCTGCTTTTTGATCCATTTTAACCAATGTAAGTAAATCATTAATAATTTGGCTTTCTCTATCAATTTCTCCTACAATATCTTCCATAAACTCATGATAAAGCTCATTAGGAACCGACTCTTGACTAAGCAATGCATCTGCTAA
>JBFHFI010000255.1:0-1784 GCA_041583675.1 Butyrivibrio sp.
AAAAAAATGCTGGGTTATTATATCTATTAAGGATTGACTACCTGTAAATTTTCTAAGATGAGAATTTATTGGCTGATTAAGTTTATTTATTTTACCAATATTCATTAAGTATTTTAACAACCAAGGCAAGAGGGTTTTTGAAAGGTAATTTAGATCGTTTGTTTTATCAACAAACATTGGATTATCTATGCCATAAAGAATTTTAGCATATTCTATGGATTTTTTTATTTCATAAAGTATTTCTGTAATTTCATTTTCTTGATCTGGGAAAACATTTATTAGAAAATTTTCATATTCTTTTAGGCTATCTATATTATTTAGATTTACCGCATCTTTTCCAACTCTAATTGTAACTGGGTTTTTTACAGTTTCTAATTCTATTCCAAGCTGTTTTAACATGGGAAATACAATACCCGAATTTTCAAATGCCCTTATTCCTGCATCAAATACAAAACCATTATATTCAAAGGAACTCACAAGACCACCGATGGATTCATTTTTTTCGCAAATAATCCCCGAACGCCCACTTCTTCCAATATAGGCGGCACTAGTTAATCCAGCTATTCCACTTCCTACTATTAGAACATCATACCTCATATCAATTCTCCTTAATAAACTAATTTATTTTATAGAATTCATGATTTTTACGATTTTCTCAGCCTCCGCCATAGCACCTTTCCCAAGATCACCACAAGCAAGCAAGGATTCTCTTGGTTCTATAATATTAAAGCCAAGTTTCTTTAGTTTATTAATATTATCCTGGACTACAGGATTCTCATACATATTCGTATTCATTGCAGGCGCTATATAAACAGGTGTATCCTTTAGGGCTAGCATTACTGTAGAAAGAAAATCATCTGCAATACCATTTGCAAGCTTCCCTATTATGTTTGCAGTTGCAGGAGCAATAAGACAGATATCTGCTTTTTTTGCAAGAGAAATATGTTTAATTTCACTTGGGGTAATCTCATCAAACATATCCGTATAAACCTTATTTTTAGTGAGTGCTTGGAAAGTTAAAGGGGTTACAAACTTAAGGGCACTTTGTGTCATAATAACATCAACGTTATAGCCGCTTTTAGTCAAATCATTTGCAAGGTCAGCCGCCTTATAAACAGCTATGCTACCTGTAACTCCAAGGATTATATTCTTCATTTTCCTTCCTCCTTCTGCCTTCTTACTGCCTCAAAAACCCGCTTACTAATAACTCTAGCGATTTCCTCTTTTGTAAACATTTCATCATATGTCTTATCTTCATGAACCAAATAACCCTTATGCTTTTCTTCCTTAATTTCATCAAGATCATTTGCAAGTACATAGTCACACTTATTTTTCAAAAGAAGCTTATGTGCAACATCAATCAATTCTTCCCGGGATACTTTGCTTAAAAGCTTAAACCCTACCAAAATAGAATCCGGGCTCCAGTTCTTTATATTTGAAATTACTTTTGGTGTTTTTTTTAGTATTATTACAAGTTCTTCTATATCAGAACTGATTTTGCTATTTTTATCAAAATACTCTTCTTTGGCTAAATTATCCATAGTTGTAACTTCCTTTACGGTATAGTCGCTAACTGCCATAGCATGAATTACCCCATGAATTTTTTCTTTTGTTAGTAAATTTTCAAGAGCCTTCATAAGGTCCATTGTCCCCTCAATTTCAATGGGTACAATTTTTTCTCCCTTTGGAATCACAGCTCTTTTACCATGAACATAATAGATATTTTCAATTTCCTCATTATAATTGTCGATAAATTCTGATGCAATTCCACTTGCCAGCTTACC
>JBFHFI010000256.1:0-1546 GCA_041583675.1 Butyrivibrio sp.
GTATAAATCATAAATCTCCAACCTCCTTTATATTTTTATATTTTCTATATTTTTCCTGTTTTAACTTGTTTGTAAGTATGGTAGCAGAATCAAAGTCCGCAAAGGTTATACACGATATTTGTGAAAACTTACTTTCATCACATAAAACATATCTATCTCTACAATTCTCCATAGACTTCCTTTTTATCATTGCTTCTTTCACATCTGGAGTTGAAAAACCTTTTGTAATACTAGCTCCATTGGTTCCCCAAAATCCTTTGGTAAAATTATATTTTTCTAATGCATTTACTGCCTCTTCACCAACAATCGCTTCTGTTGCTGCTTTAAACTCTCCACCTAGAATATATACCGTACAGCCAATCTCTGATAATTTTTTTGCATGTGATACTGCATTTGTTACAAAGACTGTTGATTTCGTATTAATATACTCAATCATTAACTCTGTGGTTGTTCCTGCATCTAAATATACAAAATCATTTGGTTTAATAAGTGATGCTGCATACTTTGCTATGGTTGATTTAGAATCTCTATTCATACTTTTTCTGGAAATTACATCATCATCCTTTGTATTAAAAGTTGTTCCTTTTGCAATCGCTCCACCATGGACTTTTACAAGTCTTTCACTCATATCCAAAGCATTCAAATCTCTTCGTATCGTGGATTCTGAAATATTTAGTTCCTGCATTAACTGTTGAACGGTCACGCTCCCATTTTCTTCTAATATATTTAAAATCTTGGCAAATCTTTCTTCCGTGAGCATTTCTTTTACCTCCAGATACTTTATGTATGTAATATGTTCTTTATGTTTAATATTATACGTTCATATTCCGTCACAGTCAATCAATTTCAGTCATAATCATTCACAAAAATTCAAATACTATTTTGTATAATATTACTATTTCCCAAAAAAAAGATACCAAAATCCATTGTTTGGATTCTAGTATCTGTCCCTCTGCTATCTTAATCTAGCCACTTCATAATATTATTCAATTCCTTAGCCTTGTTGATAATTTCCTTCTGTTCATTTTCAAGATAGGTCTCCATCTGTTGAATTTCTGTTGATGAAAACCCCTGCTGTTTTTCAATTCTACATTGTGGAATTCGCCCTTCTGCATAATCGCTTTCTCCACGCTCAAATCTTACGAATACTGTCTTTTTACCATCTTTCATAAGAATCCCTGAATATGTAAATTTCACTTCGTCATTTTTCATTTGCCATCATCCATTCTTTCAACTTGTTATTTGTATATTATAATACCAGAAACACCACTACACAAGAATACATAGTATGTTTTTCAATTGGTGATAGTAATACCGTTTTCTTATTTAACATAGGTCTCCATACCCTTTTAATAGTTGTATATTAAATAACTTCCAACAATAAGTATACTGTGAATTAGATTTAAAATCTGTAATTCCATACAAGACTTCTAAAACAGTCCCCTTTTTTTTCTAAGTTTTTAACTACTTCAATTATAAATAATTCCAAAACGCTTCTATCATCTTTTAGTTCTTCATCCCTAATTCTTATTTCAATTGAAATATA
>JBFHFI010000257.1:0-1301 GCA_041583675.1 Butyrivibrio sp.
AGAGGGAGCAGAATTTTTATACTTTTCCCCAAGAACAGTAAATTTCAATACAAAAAAAATTGATGGATATAAATATAGCGAAGGAATTTGGCAGAAGATAGAAAGCCGGTTTCCAGATGTAATATACAATACAGGAAGCCCAGAAAAACTTAAGAAATCAAGTGATGTGTTAGATAAATTAAGGCAAGAAATCCCTTTTACTACTAATTCTATTGGAAATAAGATGAGAGTTCAACGAAGACTTGAGAAGTATGGGGAATTTAATAAATATCTAATTCCCTCACAATATATATACTCTTCTAGAGCTTTTTTAAGTTTTTTGAGGCAATATGGAAAAATTATTTTCAAACCTGTAAATGGTCACAAAGGACAGGGAGTAATTAAGATAGAAATTTATAAAGATAAGTATAGTGTAATAATTGGAACAGATAACTATATTTATAGTTTTGAAGAAATTAAAAAATTCATTTCCCAAAAGCTAAAAGAAGAATCTTATCTGGTCCAACCATATATGAATTGTAAAACAAAGGATGGTATTGCCTATGATATAAGACTTCATGTTCAAAAAAATGGTGGAGGAAAATGGGTTATTACCGCTATCTACCCTCGTTTTGCAAGTGCAGGAAGCATAGTATCTAATATTAACTCAGGAGGTTCTACCAACTATCTTGTTCCTTTTTTGAAACAAGAATTTGGTGATGAATATTATGATGTGATGAAATATTTGCAAACTTTTTCACTTCAACTTGCAGAGCAGATGGATAAAATACAGCAAGAAACATTTTCTGAGACAATTGATGAGCTAGGAATTGATGTTGGTCTTGATGATACGAGAAAAATATGGATTTATGAAGTTAATTGGCGCCCAGGATGTCCACCTGCTTTCT
The DNA here is from genome assembly GCA_041583675.1 of Butyrivibrio sp. Classification (GTDB taxonomy): domain Bacteria; phylum Bacillota; class Clostridia; order Lachnospirales; family Lachnospiraceae; genus Eshraghiella. Next base: position 888 of record JBFHFI010000257.1, read on the forward strand.
ATTTAGAATTAGATGTAGTAATAAATACAATTAGATATGCTATGTTAATGGCTACAGAATGGAAGAAAAATAACTCACTAAACGAAAATGAATTGGAACAGAGGTGAGGGACATGATATTAAACGGTGAAAAACCAATTATTGCTGTTACAGGAAGTGCGGGAAAGACTACAGTAAAGACATTTATTGCAGCAATTTTAAGAGAAAAATGGGTTGTATTTGAATCAAACACCTATAATAATACAACAGAAAAAACAAAAGACCACGCAAAAAGGATTAGTTTCATTCACAGAGCTGCAGTTCTGGAATACGGAATGGCTTATCCAGGAGTTATCACAGAGCATTGCAACATATTGCGTCCTAATATAGGAATAATAACTGGAATAGGCCTTGCTCACATTGGAAATTTTGGAGG